>CAYZHL010000070.1:0-10644 GCA_964478095.1 uncultured Clostridia bacterium
GTGGGATCCGACTTGCTTGTGTGTGCAGACTGCGTTGCATACACCTGCCCTGACTTTCACTCCAGGCGCCTTCCAGGCAAGACGCTTCTGGTTGGGTGCCCCAAGTTCGACGACCGTGAGCGTTTCGTATCGCGGCTGGCCGAGATTCTATCGGTAGCTCAAGTTCGATCCATCGAGGCATTGCATATGGACGTGGCCTGCTGCAGTGGACTCGGGCGCCTGGTAGAGCAAGCCCAGGTGAGGGCCGGGACCCAAGTACCGATGGCTACGACGGTAGTTGGAGTGGACGGCGAGGCGCTGTAGACACTGCGACCGCCGAAGTACGGAGGCGCCGCAGTATGGGAGGGTTGCAGCCCCGGCGCGCCACGCCTGGCGAGAGGAACACCCCACAGCTGCGAGGAGCCCCGCTGCAGGCCGCTGAAGTTCCAGCGTCTCCCCTGACCACACTTTTCTGAGTACACCGACTTCTACTGACGATCAAGGGAGGATTGCCGAATGTTCTGTTACCAGTGTGAACAGAGGGCAGCCAACGGCGGCTGCCGGGTGGCGGGTGTTTGCGGTAAGGACCCCCAAACCGCTGCGCTCCAGGACCTGCTTATCCACGCGTCCCAGGGGATTTCGATGTACGCTCATCGCGCGAGGGCGCTGGGAGCATCGGACCGCGAAATCGACCTGTTCGTGGTGGAGGCGCTCTTCACCACAGTCACCAATGTCAACTTCGACCCCCAGGAGTTCCGTGCCGCCCAGCTGCGCGACAAGGCACGCGACATGTACATCCGTGCGTCTGCGGCTTCGGGCACGGCATCAGGCAAGGCGAAAGAGGGCGCCCAAGCTGCCCCCGACCTCGGCGGGCCCGCCAGATTCGCCCCCGCCGACGACCTCGCCGGCCTGGTCAAGCAGGGCGAAGAGGCGTCAGCTACCTGGGCCGCCCGTTCATCCGCCGTGGGCCCTGACGCCGCAGGCGTAGCGGACTTGGCTCTGTTCGGCCTGAAAGGAATGGCTGCTTACGCCGATCACGCACAGATACTGGGAGTCGAGGATGCCGAAGTCTACGGCTTCTTCCATGAGGCCATGGACTTACTCGCGATGTCGCTCCGGGTCGGCGAGGTGAACATCAAGGTAATGTCCATGCTGGACCAGGCCAACACCACAGCTTACGGCAACCCGACGCCTACTCGCGTGCGAGTCACCCCCGTGAGGGGTCACGCCATACTGGTATCCGGCCATGACCTCGCGGATCTTGAGGCCATTCTGCAGCAGACGGAAGGCAAGGGCATCAACGTCTATACCCACGGCGAGATGCTGCCGTGTCACGGGTACCCCGGCCTCAAGAAGTACCCGCACCTGGTGGGCAACTACGGCGGCGCCTGGCAGGACCAGCGGCGCGAGTTCGCCGAGTTTCCCGGGGCCATCATCATGACCACCAACTGCATACAGAAGCCCCAGGACTCACCGGCCTCGTGGCATGGCCGGGCGTGCGCCACATTGCGACTCGCGACTTCTCCCCCGTGATAGACGCGGCACTGGCCGAGCCGGGCTTTGCTGAGGACGGCCCCGAGCACTACATCACCGTTGGGTTCGGGCACAATGCCGTGATGGGTGTGGCCGGACAGGTGATCGACGCGGTAAAGGCAGGCAAGATCCGCCACTTCTTCTTGATTGGGGGCTGCGACGGCGCAAAGAGCGGCAGGAATTACTACACCGAGCTTGCGCAGCGTGTGCCGGACGACTGTGTCATTCTCACTCTGGCGTGCGGGAAGTACCGCTTCAACAAGCTCGACTTCGGCGAAGTGGCCGGCATACCTAGGCTCTTGGATGTAGGCCAGTGTAACGACGCCTACTCTGCAGTGGTGATCGCCATGGAGCTTGCCAAGGCCTTCGGCGCCGACATTAATGGACTTCCCCTGTCCCTGGTGCTGTCGTGGTATGAGCAGAAGGCAGTGTGCATACTCCTTTCACTGCTGCATCTGGGAGTCAAGAACATCAGGCTGGGCCCCACACTGCCGGAGTTCCTCACGCCCCCGGTCGTGAAGGTGCTGCAGGAGAAGTTCAACATCATGCCAATCACCACCGTCGACCAGGATCTGGCCGCGATACTGGGCTAGGCCTGATCAGGCGGCAGGCGAGAGTGTTCAGAGGCCCGAGCGTGCTCACTGCGCTCGGGCCATTTCTCCGGGGGCATATGTTTCGCGCGAACGCATGATATGCTCAGTGTGAATGACGAGTCAGACGATCATCGTATGGGAGGGAGATGTGTCGTCGTAATGGATAGCGAAGAGCGCAGAAGACGCATCGCTGCGAGACGCTGGCAACGATCGGTCGAAACGGGAGCAAACGCCCGCGATCTACGCGTCTTCTGCGGCGCGGACTCCGAGAAGGTGGAGTTGCCCCAACAGATGAAGGTTTTGATCAGTCGCGAAGTCATTCGCGAGCTGCGCAAGGTGGACTCTGACTAGACGATTGCATTGCCGGCCCTCGCCCGTGAGTAGCGCGTCCTCCTCCCCGGCATTCGGGCCCACCTGGCGGCGCCTGTCTGACGGCGGCTGGGTCTAGTCTAGGCCCGCTTCCTATGCATCTTGAACTCCAGGAATAGCTCGTTGTAGTAGCCGAGCATCCGCTTCCCCAGGTTAGCAAGGACCTCGAGGTTGTCGGTGACGTCGGGGCCGGGGTAGAACCTCTCGTCGCCGGTTATCTCCTCCGGCAGGTATTCAAGGGCCGCCGCATTGGGCGTCGCATACCCGACGTATTCGGTGTTCTGCGCGCTGTTTTCCGGGTCGAGCATGAAGTTGATGAACAGGTGCGCACCCTCTATGTTTCTGGCGGTCGCGGGGATGACGATGTTGTCGAACCACACCATCGATCCCTCACTGGGTATGGAGTAATCGAGCTTGTCGTTCTCGTCCATGATGATCGCGGCGTCGCCCGACCACACCACTCCGACGGCGGCTTCTTCATTCGCCAGTAGCATCTTGATCTCATCTCCGACAATGGCCTTCACATTCGGCGTGAGCTCACACAGTTTTGCGTATGCCTCCTGCAGATGGTCGGTGTCGGTATCGTTGAGCGAGTATCCGAGGCTATTCAGCCCCACTCCTATTACCTCGCGGGCGCTGTCTACGAGCAGGATCTCGCTCCTCAGGTCCTCGTCCCACAGGGCTTCCCAGCTCGAAAACTCCTTTCCCTGAGTGAGCTCAGGGTTGTAGATAATCCCCATCGTCCCCCAGAAGTAAGGGACGGAGTACTTATTGCCCTCATCAAACGACAGATCGAGAAAGCGCGGGTCAATATGCTTAAGGTTCGGGATCTTGGAATGATCAAGGCGAATGAGCATGCCCTCAGCCTTCATCTTGTTGATCGCATAGTCCGAAGGGATTACGATGTCAAATGCCGTACCCCCGCGAGCTATCTTCGTCAGCATCGCTTCGTTGGAGTCAAACGTCTCGTACACGACCCTGATCCCGGTCTCGCGCTGGAACTTGCTCAGAAGGTCGGGGTCAATGTAGTCCCCCCAGTTGTACACGGTGAGTGTATCCGCCCCTGAGTAACCGTTCGACGAGTTCAGATATGAAGTGATGCCGACTAGGGCGAATGCCGCGATGAACACTGTGATGAACACCTGCATAACCTTCTTCATTCGCCCGCCTCCACTCTGCCTGTCCTGCCTGTCCTAGCCGGCCTGCCCGGCTCGATTGCGCGCGTGTTGATCGCATAGTAGCCGACGGCCAGCACCAAGGTAACCAGGAAGATCAGGGTTGATAGCGCATTGATGCTCAGAGAGATTCCCTGCCTTGCCCGCGAGTAGATCTCCACCGAAAGCGTGGAAAAGCCGTCTCCGGTTACGAAGAAAGTGACGGCGAAATCATCAAGCGAGTACGTGAGGGCCATGAAGAAGCCCGCGAAGATCCCGGGCGAGATGTAGGGGACTATCACCCGGCTCAACACATCCCACCTGGTGGCTCCGAGGTCTCGGGCCGCATAGATCAGTGTAGGGCTCATCTCCTGCAGTTTCGGCAACACCATCAACACCACAATGGGCACGCTGAAGGCGATATGGGAGACCAACACCGATGCGAAGCCGAGCCTGACTCCCATTGCGGCGAACAGTATCAGAAACGATGCTCCGATGATGACATCAGGACTGACGATCAACACGTTGTTCAGCGTCAACAGGGCGCTCCTGAACTGCTTGCTCTTGACGTGGGTGATGGCAATCGCGCCGGCAACGCCGATCATCGTGGATATGGCTGCCGAGAACAAGGCGATAGCCAGAGTGTTCAGGAGAATGATGACCAGGCGCGTGTCCTGGAACACTTCGCCGTACCATTCCAGCGTGAACCCCTCGAAGTTGTGCATCGACCCGCCGCTGTTGAAGGAATAGTACGCCAGGTAGAGGATGGGCGCGTACAAGATGACGAAAACCACGGCGAGGTATATGGTGGCCGCTGCGCCCGGCTTTTTCGAGCTATTTGACATGCTGCCTGCCCTCCTCCCCGCTTCCCGTCAGCACCATGGTCAGCCCCATAGCGATGATCAAGAACACCGCGATGGTCGAACCCATGCCCCAGTCCTGCGTGACAAGGAAGTGCTGTTCAATCGCGGTTCCCAGCGTAATCACACGGTTGCCGGCGATCAGGCGCGTAATCATGAAGAGCGACAACGCCGGAATGAAAACGGCCCGGCATCCCGACTTGACTCCATTGATCGTCAGCGGGAACACCACACGACGGAACGTGTCCCACCCCGACGCCCCAAGGTCGCGCGCGGCGGCGACCAGCGATGGGTTGAGCTCGTCGAGTGCGTTGAAGATGGGCAGGATCATGAACGGGACGAAGATGTACACCGCCACGAATATGAAACTGAACTCAGTGAACAGAATCTGCTTCGTTCCGATTCCCAATGCGCCGAGCAGCGCGTTGACGGGACCGTATGTCCCGAACATGCCGATGAAGGCGTATGCCTTAAGCAGCAAGTTCATCCAGGACGGCATGATCATGAGCAACAGCCAGAGTTGCTTGTGCTTTGTCTTCGTGAGCAGGTACGCCGTTGGGTAGGCGACTAACAACGAAAACATGGTGACCAGGAACGCGTACCAAAACGACCTGACTGTCATGCCCATGTAGACCGGTGTAAAGAATCTGCGGTAGTTGCCCACAGTCAGCGCCCCATCGATGTCGAACATGGAGTAGTAGGCGATGAGCACGATAGGCGCGATGACGAAGAGAGCAATCCACACAGCGTATGGAATTAGATATATGTTACGTGTTCTATACTGCATAGCGCGCCTCTTCATACGATTCGATACGCTTATCGAATTCGTCTTCCGTCTCGCCAAGCCGCATGACGTGTATGTCATCAGGCCCAAAATCCAGCCCGACCTCGTCTCCTACCGTGGCCTTCCTGGTCGAATGGACAATCCATTCATTCCCGTTCTCGTCATAGCAGCATATCTCATAGTGCACTCCGCGGAACAATTGGGAATCCACACGAGCCCTCAGCTTGCCACGGTCCGCCGGTGTAATCTCTAGGTCCTCCGGTCGGATGACAACCTCCGCGGGTTCGTCAGGGTTGAAGCCCTTGTCCACACATTCGAATTGCCGACCCGCAAACTCCACTAGGTAGTCACTGATCATGATGCCTGCGACGATGTTGGACTCGCCAATGAAGTCGGCCACAAACCGGTTCACCGGCTCATCGTAGATGTCGGTCGGGCTTCCGCTCTGCTGGATCCGCCCGTTGTTCAGGACGAATATCTCATCCGACAGCGCAAGTGCTTCCTCCTGGTCATGAGTGACGAACACAAACGTGATTCCCAGGCGGCGCTGTAGTTCCCTCAACTCATACTGCATGTCGGTGCGTAGCTTGGGGTCGAGGGCCGACAACGGCTCGTCCAGAAGGAGCACTTCCGGCTGATTCACAATCGCCCTGGCAATTGCCACACGCTGCTGCTGTCCGCCGGATAGACCGGCGATTGCCCTGCTTTCCAGTCCCTCGAGGTTGACGAAGCGCAGAGCTCCCCGCACAGCATCCGCGATATCGGACTTCTTCATCCGCTTTACCACCGGGCCGAACGCCACGTTGTCGAATACGTTCAGATGGGGGAAGAGCGCGTAGTCCTGGAATATAGTGTTCACCTTGCGCTTGCTCGGGGAGATCCGGCTGATCTCCTGACCGTCCATGAAGATATGGCCTTTCGTAGGTTCGATGAACCCGGCGATCAGGCGGATGATCGTCGTCTTTCCGCAGCCTGATGGGCCTAGCAGCGTGTAGAACTTGCCCCGTTCCAGCCGGAGACTCACATCGTCCAGCACTGCGGGGTCATCATCATACTGCTTGGTAACATCCTCAAAACGGACAATCACATCGTCAGCCATCATCGGTCCCCCTTACGTAGCAGCAATTCGGCGTGCAGGAAACGCACTGCTGCGCGCCTCACAAGTAAGAATCGGTGACAACCAGGAGCAACTGCGACGGGGCGTCGCCGTCATTTACTATCTGGTGCTCTTCCGATGCCTGGTAGTAGATGGTCTCACCTGCCTTGGCGGAGTACACGGCACTTCCCAGGCGAACACTGACGCTTCCGGTCAACACGTAGGCAAAAGTATCAGAAGAAGACGGCTCAAACTCCTTGAACTTCCCGCCCGGAGCAATGGTAAGCAGAATCGGCTCCATCTCGTTCTCGTTGGACTCAGGCACAAGCCATTGGACGGTGTAGCCGCGCTCCTCATCCACGAACTCGGTCAGGTCCTCGTCGGTGTACACAACCTTCTGTTCCCGCTTCCCCTCATCGAAGAACTCCCGCGGAGGACAACCTAGCACTTCAAGGATGTTGAAGAAGGTCTCGATCGACGGCGAGCTAAGATCTCTCTCAATCTGGGAAATGTAGCCCTTCGTGAGGTCCGTGCGTTCGCCCAGCTCTTCCTGGGTAAGCCCCTTCTTCAGCCGAAGGTTTCGGATTCTTCTCCCGATGTTCATCCGGTCCACCCCCTCCCGGCGGGATTCCCGCTGTGACGCGCTGGCGCGCGGATTGGTAAGGGCCCCTCACTTGTGATTGGAGTTTAAATGTAGTAAACTTTGAGTTGACTAGTTTAGTGAGAGTAAACCGACGGTTTACTATCACCACTAATGGATTATACACGATTCGCACAAGACTGCAATATCGTTTTTTCGGCAGTGTCCATTGGGAATATGGCCCGTAGGGCATAGGAGCCGACCCCATCGACGTAGAACCATTAATGAATCAGGAGTGGAGGCGCCTACATGCGCTACTATGAGCGGGACGGCCTCAAGGTATCACAGATCGGCGTGGGCTGCTATGGCCTGTCGGGGGCATATGGCGCCAAAGACAGGGCCGAATTCGCGCGAGTGTTGCGTCGTGCTCACGAGCTCGGAGTCACCTTCTTCGACACAGCGAGCGCGTACGGCGACGCCGAGGAGTTACTCGGAAGCTCGATGAAGGACTTCCGAGACGACGTGTGCCTGGCCACCAAGGTGGGCCTGGCAGGACAGGGAGCGACCAGCGACCTTTCACCGGATTCGATTCGCGCCTCTTGCGAGTCAAGCCTCAGGCGCCTGGGGACCGATTACATCGACCTCTACCAGGTCCATTACGATGATCCGCGCGCCGCGGTTGCCGAGGTTGTAAGCACCTTCGAGAGCCTGAAAGCTGCGGGCAAAATCAGGGCGTGGGGAGTCAGCCACCTGCCGCCTGATCGTGTACAGGAGTATTGTACCGTCGGCACACCCTTTTCGGTGATGATGGAGCTGTCGGCTGCTGCCAGGGACGCCCTTCGTACACGCCTGCCGATCTGCAAAGACCACGACGTGGCCGCCATCGCATTCAGCGTCACTGCTCGAGGGCTGCTCACAGGCGCGATCAAGCGCGGCCATGTGTTCGAACCCGGCGATATACGCTCCTATGATCCGCTCTTCCAGCGCGAGCAGTTCGAGTCGGGTCTGCGAGTGGCCGCCCGCCTGGCGGCTCTGGCGGAGAGACACCGCAAGACGCCTACTCAAGTCGGCATAGCCTGGGTCCTCAGCCAACCGCAGGTCGTATGCGCTCTGACCGGGCCGTCCACAGTATTGCATCTTGAGGAAAACCTGGGGGCTGCCGACTGGCGTCTCCCTCAGGATGACCTTGATGATCTACGCGCCTTCCTCGACAGTGAGGACCATTGGCTCGCCCGGGAACAGCTGAAATCGGTCCGGGCCATTCTAGAAGGGGAGCTTTCGTCAGACATCGAGGAATCCTTCGCCGATCTGGTATACGTTCTGGAGACTGCAGCCGCGCTGTCCGTGCTGACAGAGGAAGTGGTTGTGCCGATGTTCGGCGCGCTCATGGCTGCCCGCAAGAAGGACCGAAGCACAGGGCCCGAAGACGTCAGAAGGCTGCAACAGCGGCTTCGTGAAGCATTCAACTATTCAGGTCTTCACAAATAGAAATACCGTGGTATTATGGGTAATGGTGCAGGAGGAGACTCCGAATCCAAGTACAAGATATCATGTATCAGGATGGAGGGTTATCATGAAGAAGCTCCTGACGCTGTTCCTGGTGCTGTTGCTCGCACTGTCACTGGCAGGCTGCGGCAAGAAGAAGGAAGAGGTCGAAGAGGTTCCCGTGGAGGAGCAGATTGAAGAGACCTATACTGAAGATGTCGAGGACGAAGCGGACGAATCCGAGGAGTCGCAGGAAGCCTCCGACCTAGAGCTCGACACGGACGATACTGCGGAGGAAGAAGAGTCCGGCTTCGGCCTCTCACCGCAGTGACAGGCCAAACAGAGGCGCCATCGCAACTGTGTCGCTCCGATCTTGCTGTGGCATAGTGCCACATGGGCCTCATAAGTCTGCAGCACGCGTCCGGCGCGTGGTTCCCTGCAGAGACCACATCTACTTGAGGGACGCCCGCGAGGGCGTCCCTCTACTTCTGCCGGCCAACCACGACAACTGGTTCGTCGGCGATTTCGCCGCCTTCCGTGAAGTCGTATTCCCGCACTACCTGCTCCACGACAAACTCGGCCGATGCCACCTGCCCCTCGCCCAGGTTCACCTTGATCGCCGAAGGAATCAGGTCGTACAAACCCGGCATGCTGCTGCGATCTATCACGAGCCTGTATTCGCCGGGCGGCAGATGATCGAATGAGAACTGGCCGCTGGAATCTAGCCCCGCAACAAGCCGCCTTGGCCCAGACAGCTCCACGAGCAGCCCGGATAGGAGCTTGGGCGCTCGCCTGAGAGAGATCTCTTCCGCGATCCGGCCCAGCACCTCGCCGCCTTCCGCGTGGCGTGCCTCACCGCCCGCGGCAAAGCGGACAACTCCTGTGATCCTGCCCGACTTCGCCACGATGAACGATACCGTCGACGTCTTGTTCGGTTCCACCTGCACACTCGCCACGGATGACGGCATCACTGAGTATTCAGGTCCCAGCTTGCTCACTCCCACTGAGACGTAGCGCTTGCCCTGCACTACCGATGGGAACCTAAAGGCCCCGGATGAATCCGTAATGGCCGACAGGCCGTCAACGCTCACTATTACCCCTGCGATGCCCTGCCCGCTCGGTCCCTGGACGCGCCCGGCGATCTCACCCACATCAGCGCGGCGAGCTAGGGGGAGATCGAAGAAGACGGTCTGGGTCAGCTTCATCGCAAAATCGCGAGCCTCTCCCCCGACTACCTTGCAGGACGCGTCTGCCGCGAACGCCACGGAGTCCGTAGCCCTGAACGTAGCGCCTCCTGACACTGTGAGCGCGCCGCCCGCGATGTCGTCTGAGCGGAGGCCGCCCTTCAACTCCCACCTGGGCTCGGGTTTGTAGGACCCGCAGAGGCCCGCTGCCAGGCGCGCCTCCGGGCTTTCGGTTAGCGGCACACCTGCCGTGAGGTAGGACTCAAGTTTCCACCCGCTCCGCCCCATTGTGTGCTTGATGGTGTAGATCGCATTCCAGTTCGCGGCCTCGTCCCCGGCAGCGGACTTGCGCTGAACCGTCATTTCCTGCTTGATAGACGAGCCGCCAGTGCCGGACACGTTCAAGGAGACCGTCGTCTCCTGCACCCTGCTGCGGTCGGACGAGTCGATCGGCCGGCTCGTGGAGTCGGAGTATTTCAGCCCCAGCTGGGCCGAATCCTGAGTCCACACTGCGGTCGCCTCTAGCTTGCGGCTGCGGGCGCGCTGGTCCTCATGCTCCTGCAGCAGGAGGCTTGTGGCAACCGGCCTGGTAGAAACGCTCCTCAGCTTGAGCGACAGGTCTCGCCCCGGGTTGCTTACCGCCGAGTATCCCGGATCGGCGGTCTGCAGCACAGCCGACGCCTCCACCGGCCCAACGCGGGTCTTGGCCGCCGCGCGCAAGGCCTGAGCAGTCTCGTCAGCCTCATTGGACAGCAGGCCGTACTCGCACTCCACCTCGCTGGTTCCGGTCAGCTTGCGCCAACCCCTCAATGTGACGACGCTCATCGATGGTTGGTCCTGCGTCAGAAGCTGGACCGACGCCGAGGAGTCGGCGGTCGGGGTCGCCGTCGCCTTAAGGCCCATCCTGGAAGAACCGGCGCTCTCGTGCGCATACACCTCGAACGCAGCTTTCTCGCGGCTGACCTCCACTCCCACCCCCTGCCCCTCGACGCCCCACTCGGTGAGCGGAGACAGGCTGAACTTGGCG
>CAYZHL010000071.1:0-2857 GCA_964478095.1 uncultured Clostridia bacterium
AGAGAATGATGGACTCGTGGGTTGTGCCGTATCTGGGCGGCTTGCGGCGTGGGCCCGATAGCGCTCAGGTGATAAAATCGAAGGTGGTGCGGACTTCGGGGATAGGAGAATCGGCTCTGGAAGCGCTCATAGTAGACTTGGCCCACGGCCATTACAACCCGACCGTGGCCACTTACGCCGGCGGAGGCGAGTGCGAGGTGAGGATAACCGCCCGAGCAGACTCTTCGGATGAGGCGGATGATCTCATTCAGTCGGTGCTTGCGCCTATTGGCGCTCGCCTTGGGCGGTTGGTGTATGGCTACGACGCCGACACGCTGGAGGAAGCGGCGGGTCGCCTGCTTGCCCAGTCGGGGTCGACTATCGCGTGCGCCGAGTCGTGCACCGGAGGGCTGGTATCAGCCATGCTCACCAATGTGGCCGGCAGTTCCGGATACTTCGACCGGGGAATCGTCACCTACAGCAACCGCGCCAAGATTGAGCAACTCGCTGTGCGCGCAGAAACCCTGGCCGCGCACGGGGCCGTGAGCCGGGATACCGCAGTCGAGATGGCTGCCGGTGTGGCCCGGGCTGCCGGTGTGGACATCGGCGTTTCGGTTACCGGAATAGCGGGCCCTGGGGGAGGCACGGACGCCAAGCCCGTCGGCACAGTCCATTTTGCCCTAGCAGACACGCGCCGGCCTTCGGTGATAACGGCTCGAATGAGGTTCGGAGGCGACCGCGCCGCGGTGCGGACCCGAGCGGCCAAGTTCGCGATGGATCTCGTGAGGAGGCATCTCGCGGGGGACTGCCGTAATCACCCGGCAGATCACCCCGCGGTTGGACAATAATAACCCGGATGGGCGGTGCTAGTTGTGGAGGAATATCGACGCGAGTCTGGAATTCCAATCATTAGAACGTTCATCGCTCTGCCGGTAGCAGGGTCGCCGGTGGAGGCCGTACGCGCGATGATCGGCGATATGGAAGAAGCGGGTGTGAGCGCCAAGTGGGTTGAGCCCCAGAACATGCACCTTACCCTGAAGTTCCTGGGCGATCTGCCGCGCACACGCATTCAGCCGCTGGCTGATGCAGTGAGCCATGCTGTTCAGGGTGAGCCAAGGTTCGAGATCGCGCTTCGCGGCGCGGGCGCTTTCCCCAGTCCCGCTCGTCCCCGAGTGCTCTGGGTGGGGATACGCGAAGGCGCCGACCGCTTGGTGAGGCTTTCGCGGTCCATCGATGAGTCGACTCTGTCTTCCGGTTTTGGCCCGGCCGACAAGGCGTTTCGGCCTCACCTCACCATAGGAAGGGCCCGCGGGGAGTCGGCAGGCGTGCGGGCAGCCGACATCATCTCGCGCTATTCCGATGCTTTCTGGGGAACGGTCGCAGTGGACTGTGTACACGTAGTGGCCAGTGTGCTGAAGCCGTCAGGCCCCGTTTACACTTCACTTGCCCGTATTCCGCTGGAGTGACCAGCATAGTAAGGAGCGATCGGTCTTGAACGAAAGGCAGAAGGCGCTGGAAGTGGCGGTTACTCAGATCGAAAAGGAATTCGGAAAAGGCTCCATAATGCGCCTGGGCGAGTCGGCGGCCAGCGCTACCGTAGACGTGATCCCTACCGGCGCTATCGCGCTCGACCTAGCGTTGGGCGTAGGCGGCATACCGCGCGGTCGGGTAGCGGAGATATACGGGCCGGAATCCTCCGGCAAAACTACTGTGGCGCTGCATATCATCGCAGAGGCACAGAAACTGGGCGGCGTGGCGGCTTTCATCGATGCCGAGCATGCTTTGGATGCAGCATATGCCAAGCGTCTTGGGGTCGACATCGATAACCTTTTGGTTTCGCAGCCCGACACCGGGGAACAGGCCCTAGAGATCACCGAAGCTTTGGTCAGAAGCGGCGCGGTGGATGTCGTGGTAGTCGACTCAGTGGCTGCGCTTGTGCCGCGGTCTGAGATCGAGGGCGAGATGGGGGATTCCCACGTGGGCCTGCAGGCCAGGCTGATGTCGCAGGCCCTGCGCAAGCTGACCGGCGCCATCTCAAAGTCCAATACGAGCGTCGTGTTTATCAACCAGATTCGCGAGAAGGTCGGCGTGATGTTCGGAAATCCCGAAACGACCCCAGGCGGTCGGGCGCTCAAGTTCTACGCGTCCGTGCGACTGGAGGTGCGCCGAGTAGAATCGCTCAAGCAAGGATCCGAGCAGATAGGCAACCGCACACGGGCCAAAGTGGTCAAGAACAAGGTGGCGCCCCCCTTCAGGGATGCCGAGTTCGACATCATATACGGCGAGGGCATATCACGAGAGGGATCTTTGCTGGATGTTGGAGATGCAACCGGAGTCATAACTAAAAGCGGCACTTGGTACTCATACGGTGATCTCAGATTGGGCCAGGGCAAAGAGAACTCGCGCATGTTCCTCAAGTCCAATCCTGAACTGGCGACAGAGATCGAAGCCAAGATCAGGGAAGCGGTCGGGCTGATCAGCCTCAGGGTCCCGGCCGAAGGCGACGCCTCGACCGGCACAGGCGGCGCCGACAAGCCCGGTTCGGAGGACGGCGAAGTGAAGGGGCGCGGCGGACGTGCCAAGCAGTAGACGCCCACGCACTCTGGCTGAGGCATACGCAGCTGCATACAAGCTCCTGGCGATCCAGGCCCGCACAGAGTCCGGGCTCCGGGAGGCTCTGCTCAGGCGGGGCTACAGCGCTGAACACGTGGCCGAGGTCATGGGGGAGATGGTGCGCCTGGGCTACATCGACGATGTTGCGGCGGCATCTCGCTGGGCTGAGCATGCCGCCTGCGAACGCCGGTATGGCGTGCGGGGCATCGCTGTCAAGCTTTCGAACCGCGGAATCGATCCTCTGCTGGCGGCGCAGGCGGCGCAG
>CAYZHL010000071.1:2966-6043 GCA_964478095.1 uncultured Clostridia bacterium
CCGCGGAATCGATCCTCCGCAGGCGGCGCAGGCGGCGCAGGCGGCCTACGAGTCAGAAGGCATAGATGAATACGAGGTAGCGCGGGACCTAGCCGCCGGCCGGGTCTCGTCCGACGAGCTATCCGACGTTGAGCTGAGGGAACGGGCTGTAAGGCGCGTTGCACGGTTCCTTGAACACAGGGGGTTTCGCGCCGACACGATATCGCGTGTGGTGAAAGATCTCACTCATTGATGCGCTGGGCTGGGTCAGCTTGACAGTGCTTGGGCACTACATATAGAATCTAGTCTGGGGCTGGGGTTTCCGGCCCGTGAACACCATGCCGCGTGTTCCGTTCAAGCCGAGTTGGCGCTCGGCTTTCCTTGTACTGTGACTGAGCTTGTGATTACGTACATGGTTGTTTGTGCTAAGGGAGGTGGATCAGCATTAGCCCATTCATACAGATGCTTGTCTACGTATTGATAGCCGGCGTCGGGGCCGGTGGAGGATATCTGGCTCGGAAGTGGCTGGCCGAAGCGAAGATCAATTCCGCGGAGAGTGAGGCGCGACGCATAACAGAGGAGGCCGAAAAGGAGGCCGAAGCTCTTAAACGAGAGGCAGTCGTGGAGGCCAAAGAAGAGATCCACAGGATGCGGAGTGACTTCGAACGAGAGTCCCGCGACAGGCGGGTTGAACTACAGCGCTCGGAGAGACGGTTGCTTCAGAGGGAAGAGTCGATTGACAGAAAAACGGATCAGCTTGAGAAGAAGGAAAGCGTCCTTGAGCGGCGTGAGCACGAGATCGAGAAGGCCCATGCTGACGCGGAGCAGTTGTGTCAGAAGCAGAAGCAGGAACTGGAGAGGATCGGAGGGCTAACTTCCGAGCAGGCGCGCCAGCAGTTGCTGAGAGAAGCCGAGGCTGAGGTGCAGCATGACCTTGCGGTCATGATCAAGGAGTGCGAGGCTCAGGCGAAAGATGAATCCGACAAGCGAGCACGAGAGATCATAACCCAGGCGATACAGAGGTGTGCCGCCGATCACGTGGCTGAAGTCACTGTGTCGGTGGTGGCGCTACCTAACGATGAGATGAAAGGGCGCATCATTGGCCGAGAAGGCCGAAACATCCGCGCCCTGGAAACCCTCACTGGAATCGACCTGATTATCGACGATACGCCCGAGGCGGTTATCCTGTCAGGTTTCGACCCGGTCAGGCGGGAGGTAGCCCGCGTTGCCCTTGAACGGTTGATTCAGGACGGCAGGATACATCCGGCGAGGATCGAAGAGATGGTTGAGCGCGCCCGCAAGGAAGTGGATGCCGTAGTTCGCGAAGAAGGCGAAAGGGCTACTTTCGAAGTAGGTGTACACGGTATCCATCCGGAGCTGATCAAACTCCTCGGCAGGCTCAGATTCCGTACGAGTTATGGTCAGAATGTGCTTAGGCACTCAATTGAAGTCGCCCAACTGGCGGGCGCTATGGCCGCTGAGCTTGGCGCCGACGTGGCCCTTGCCAAACGCGGAGGACTGCTGCACGACATCGGCAAGGCCGTCGACCACGAAGTGGAAGGCCCTCACGTCACCATCGGCGCCGACATCGCCAAGAAGTATCGCGAGTCGCAGGCGGTGATAAACGCTGTCGCGTCTCACCATGGCGATGTGGATCCCAAGACTATCGAAGCTGTGCTGGTGCAGGCCGCAGATGCCGTGTCCGCCGCGCGCCCAGGGGCGCGTCGTGAGACGCTGGAGACCTACATCAAGCGTCTCGAGAAACTCGAAGAGATAGCAGATTCGTTCGAAGGCGTCGATAAGGCCTATGCCATCCAGGCTGGTCGGGAGATTCGCATCATGGTTAAGCCCGAGCGGATCGACGACATAGCATCCGCCAAGCTGGCGCGGGATATCGTGAAGCGAATAGAGCAGGAGTTGGAATACCCGGGGCAGATAAAGGTGACTGTAATCCGCGAGACGAGAGCCGTAGACTACGCCAAGTGACAGGTAGCCCAAGGTCTCGGCCACGCGTAGAATGATCAGCAGGAACCCAGGCCGATCATCGGGGGAAGAAGGTGGCTCAGGTGAGAGAGGCGCGCGCAAGAGAAGGCGATGGTTCTTCGACCAGCGTCGGTTTACTCGTATCGATTCTGGTCAGGTACCCGGAGATCTGTACCGTGTCGTACATGCCGGATTCGAGAGCTCTCGGGTTCTCGTTCATGGTGGCAAGGAGAGTGAACGCCGACGAGTTCGATGCCTTCAGGCGCCTGGCTCTTGCGAGCATATCAGTCTACCTCGACCTCGTAAGGCTTGAGGACGCGCCTATTGCCGAGATCAGCTCCTCCTACCTGGGAAGCGTAACCCAAGTCCAGCTGACTCGAGACGTGGCCACACTGACCGGCGATGAGATATCCTTGCTTATCGGGCTGATTCTTGATGCCTTCGGAGACGACCTTGTCACCGACAGGTCTGAGGATCTGGGTGAGGAGGAGCTGATGGTGCAGGAGGAGTTCATCGCCAACCTCCTGGCGGATCTCAAGGAGACTACGCAGGAGAAACGCCTCATCGGCTTCCGTGAAGAGGGCAGGGTAATGGTGTTCAACAGGCCTGCCTGATGGCATGAACCCGATTTGCGAATATGATGGAGAAAGGTGGGCAGGCTAGTAGTTAGGCCTGCCCACGCTTGCGCTCAGGGAGGAATATGCTTGAAAGTCGCAATGTTCGGCGACGTTATCGGGAGGCCGGGACGTGTACGTGCGTTGTCGGTCATAGCTCGGCTCAGAGCCGGCGGGGCAGTGGACTTCGTAGTAGTCAACGGCGAGAACGCAGCAGGAGGAATGGGGCTCACGCCTGAAGTGGCGCGGGAGATGCTTGATGGCGGGGTAGACGTGATAACTACGGGCAACCACGTGTGGAACAAACGTGAGATGGCTGACTACCTGGGCAAGGAAGATCGGGTGCTGCGTCCGGCCAACTACCCGCCGGGCGTACCGGGCAGGGGGTGGACCGTAGTATCCTTCGGGAGTCTCCGTCTGGCAGTTCTCAACCTACAGGGGCGAGTGTTCATGCAACCTATTGACTGCCCGTTCGCTCGGGGCAGGCAGGCAGTGGACGAG
>CAYZHL010000071.1:6053-10558 GCA_964478095.1 uncultured Clostridia bacterium
ACTATATCGGGTGGTCTGCCGATATAGTTGTTGTAGACTTCCACGCGGAAGCAACTTCAGAGAAACAGGCACTCGGGCTCTACCTAGACGGCGACGCGGCAGCAGTGGTCGGCACACACACGCATGTCCAAACCGCCGACGAGAGAGTGCTTCCGGGAGGGACAGCTTTCATCACTGATTTGGGAATGTGCGGGCCGATCGATTCAGTCATTGGGATGGATGCCGACACGGTAATTCCCCGATTCATCACGGCATTGCCGTCGCGTTTCGCCGTCGCAAAAGGTCCGGTCGTTGTGTCCGGGGCTATCATCGAAGCGGATCATTCTACTGGCAGAGCGCGAGGCATAGAACGATTCGTCGAGATGTTTTACGATTACCCTCGGTGAGTCATGTGCCAAACAGTAGAAGGAGTTTTCCAATAGAGGACTAATAGACTACTCTGGAACGTCAATACGATCAGCCGGCAGGAGGATAAGAGCATGGAGGTCCTAAAGGTTTCTGCAAAGTCGAATCCAAACTCGGTAGCCGGAGCTTTGGCAGGGGTTATCCGCGAACGCGGCGGCGCTGAGGTGCAGGCCATAGGCGCCGGAGCTATCAACCAGGCGGTCAAGGCTGTGGCGATCGCACGGGGTTTCGTGGCGCCCAGCGGCCTCGACCTTGTATGTGTTCCGGCCTTCGTCGATGTCACAATCGATGGCGAGGAACGCACCGCGATCAAGCTGATCGTGCAACCCCGCTAGCCGCCATATTCCGATCGTAAGTCATTCGCCGTTGTGCCGGGCTTGCGCCCGGCACTCGGCTGTGGTGCGCCCGACATGGCCCAACAGGTGTGGCGAACCGACTCTGGATACAGTTTCTTGGAGGTAAACCGCTCCTCCAGGGCGAATCCACAACCCACCTTGGGAGGTGGAGTCGTAGCAGAGGAAGGGTTACTATGTGCGACGGGGAGACTGTACTGCTCCGCCAGCTTGCGGAGCGCGATCTTGGCACGATGGCAAGGTGGGATGCGGATCAGGAGCTGACGAGCCTTATGGGGGAGACCGTCAGAACCGAGAGCGAATCGCGGCTCAGATTTTCCAAGTTGCTCAGCGACAGGAACAGCTTGGCGATGGCCATTGTCACGCAGGATGGTCGGCTCATAGGAGATATCGAGCTGACAGAGATAGCGTGGCGCAGCGGCGATGCGGAGTTGGTGGTGCGAATAGGCGATCCGGATTGCCGGGGGAGGGGCATGGGCGCCGACGCTGTCCGTGCCATGCTGGGGGCAGCATTCGATCGGCTGAACCTTGCCCGCGTATATCTACGGGTTTGCGCCGATAACCGCAGGGCGATCAGGTGTTACCTGAAGTGCGGGTTCCGCCGAGAGGGAGTAGTCCGCCGCAAGCTGGGCCCAGACGGGGAAGCACGCCGAGTCGTCTTGATGACTATCATGAGGTCGGACTTCGCCAGAATGGAGATTGCGTCCTAGGCAGGCAAAGGGGCCTGACGGAAGAGGGCTTATGCCCTCTTTCTTTTTTTGTAGTGCGCCCGCCGGAGTGCGGTTTCGCCAGAGTGGCAATGATGGCCAAATATTTGTGCAACGTTGCAGGAGAAAGCCTTTGGGCCTCGAACTGATAGTGCAAGTGGAGCAAAGTGGAGCAAAGTGGTGGATCACGGTGTTCATAGGGGAGTTCAGGCACTCTCTGGACAGCAAAGGCAGGATCATAGTGCCCTCCAGATTCCGCGAGGAACTCGATGGCAAGTTCATCTTGACTCGCGGCCTCGATACGTGCCTGTTCGGCTTCACTGAAAGCGAATGGCGCAATCAGGAAGAGAAGCTGACTACACTCCCCATGACCATGGCTGACGGGCGCGCTTTCTCCAGGTTGTTTTTCTCAGGTGCTGTCGAGTGCGAGCTTGACCGCCAGGGAAGAGCGCTGATTCCGCCTCATCTGCGGCAGTACGCGCGGATAGAACGGGATATCGTAGTGATCGGCGTCTCATCGAGATTCGAGATATGGGCGCAAGAAGTGTGGGAAGAGTATCTATCGCAGGTATCAGGCTCTTATGAGACGATTGCGGAAAAACTAGTGTCGCTGGGGTAATCATGGCCACTTCAGCAAGTGTCGTACCTCGCCCTGGCGGCGAGAGCTCAGCGAGCGGGAGTTGACTGATGGACTACAGCCACCAACCGGTTATGGTTCGGGAGGTCCTGAGCTACCTGGCGCCGGCTCTCAACGATGTGATTGTTGATTGCACACTGGGCGGCGCAGGCCACTCCAGGGTCATTGCTGCGATGATCGGCCCCGAGGGCCTGCTCATCGGCATAGATCGCGACCGGCGAGCATTGCAGGCGGCATCGGAGGCGCTTTCCGACGCGCCGTGCCGGGTGAGCTTGGTGCACGGCGACTATGGCGACATAGAGTCTCTTCTTGGAAAGCTCGGCTATCCGGCCCCAAGCGGCGTGTTGTTCGATTTCGGAGTCAGTTCTCACCAGCTAGATGAAGTGGAACGCGGCTTTACCTACCGGGAGGACGCTCCGCTCGATATGCGGATGGACCAGGGAATACCGCTCTCCGCGGCCGACATAGTCAACACGTCATCGGCCCGAGACCTGGAGACCATTATCTCAGACTACGGCGAGGAAAGATGGGCGCGGCGAATTGCCCGCCGGATAGCCCAGGAGCGGCAAATAGCGCCCATACTGACTACCGGACGCCTTGTGCAGGCGGTGCTCGCGGCAATCCCGCCCGGAGCGGCAGCGCGCGAGGGGCAGCACCCGGCCCGCAGGACGTTCCAGGCACTCAGAATAGCGGTCAACGACGAGCTGAGCTCGGTTCGAAGAGGCACGGAAGGAGCGGTACGGACGGCGGCGCGCGGGGCACGCATAGTGGCGCTGTCATACCACTCTCTGGAAGACAGGATTGTGAAGGAGCTTTTCCGAGCCAAAGAGCGCCCGTGTTCGTGTCCGCCGTCGCTTCCGGAGTGTGTATGCGGTCGCCGCAAGGCTCTCGAGGTAATGACTCGCAAGCCGGTCCGTCCGTCGGAAGACGAAGTGCTAGCGAATCCCAGAGCGCGAAGCGCCAAGCTCAGGGCTGCAATCAAAGTTCTAGGCCCGGGGGAGGATGAATAGTGATGGAGTGCAGTTACGCCAAGATAGGTCAGCTCGGGCGCGATTCAGCCAGGCGCAGAGCGTCGCGAACCATGCGGCTCATGTCTGCGTGCGGGATCGTCGCCGTGCTGGCTGTCGCTCTTTCTGTTGTCGTTCTTGCGGAGAGAGTCGCGACAGTGCGTGCAGGCGATCGCCGCGATAGGGCCCGGGCGCGGGCAGTGTCTCTCCGGAATGAGTGGGAGCGGATGTCGCTCGAGTTCGCGCGGATCACGTCTCTTGACAGGGTGGACCAGGCGGCCCGCGTCCAACTGGGAATGGTCGATCCGCCTCGGATGGGAGTGGTGCTCATCGATGCGAGACCCGTGCTGAGTGCGGCCGAAACGGCGGTCCCGCCCAGCGAGACTGCGGACGTGTCACAACCTCCCACGGTGCTCGCGAACGTGGCTGCCATCGTCGAGCAGATGGCAGTGGCGGCAGTATCGAACCTCATTGCGGCGTGGTCTGTCGTTCCCGCGGTTGAGCTGCCGTCGGTGCTTGAGTGAACCAAACAAGATGTGGGGGCTCCTGTGGTGTCGGTTCGACATGCGCCTCGATCAGTATCCTGGATCTCACCGTCAGTTGTCGCTAGAAAGAGGACTTACGTACTCTTTCTCTTCCTGACGGGTGTTTTCGCTGTTCTGGCCCTCCGTCTTCTCTGGGTACAGATTGTCAGGGGTCCTGAGCTCCATGCCCGCGCCCTGGAGCAGAGAATGCGACCCGTTCCCGTCGACCCGAGGCGTGGCACGATCTACGACAGGAAAATGCGAGAACTGGCCGTAAGCATCAGCTCCGATTCTGTGTATGCTATTCCGGCCGAAGTTCGCGATCCTGCGTCCGTTGCGCGCACGCTTGCTCCCCTGCTGCAGATGGGGGAGGACACGCTTCTGGCGAAACTCACCGCCAGGCAGCAGACTGTATGGCTCAAACGCAAGGTCGAGCGCGATGTGGCGGCACGCATAAAGGAACTGGCAGCCCCAGGGCTGGGCGTCGCGGAGAGCGGCCAACGTTTCTACCCTCGGGATACACTGGCCGCGCAGGTGATCGGCATTGCGGGAATAGATAACCAAGGCCTTGAAGGCCTGGAACAGCTATACGACTCCGAGCTCAGGGGAGTGAGGGGTCAGATAGTCGCCGAGCGCGACGCCACCGGCAAGGAGATACCCGAGGGCGAGCACTCCTACGCCCCGGCCAGGGACGGAAAGAGCATAGTGCTGACCATCGATGAAGTGATCCAGTACATATGCGAACGCGAGCTGGAACGCGCCATGGCCGATACGCGGTCCGAAAAAGGCATCATCCTGGCCATGGATCCGGTCACAGGCGAGGTCCTGGCCATGGCGATGCGTCCAACCTTCAACCCTAACGACTACAGTCG
>CAYZHL010000072.1:0-4824 GCA_964478095.1 uncultured Clostridia bacterium
CCTGACCTGTGTGACCAGCTTGCCCGAGTTCTCCTGAGCAACTCCGAGGCGTGCGTGGACCATCGGCCCGTAAGCTGTGTCGGACACAAACCAGTGCCCCGAAACTACATCCTCCATTGAAATCGCGCCATGAGGACATGCGCGGGCGCAAACGCCGCAACCCTCGCAAGAGACTGAGTCGATGTATGGAAGACCAGCCCGGGCAGTAGAGCCGGTGCTAAGGACTGACATTCCTCCGTCAATGCTGCTTTCGGCACACGCCGCGCGCGAAAAGGCGATAGCCCCAAACCGGCAAGCCTCTGCGCACACAGCCGATGCGCTGCACTCCCCGGCGCCACATTGGCCGGCGCCACATTGGCCGGCGCCGACGCATTTGGCCGGATCCAGCACTGCTTGCTGCCCCGCGCTGAACTCGTGTGTAGCCCTCACCGTCGGATTGAGCAGAAGGTGCAGGTCAGCTGCGTCCACATCGCAGTCGGCCAGCACCTTACTGTCGGCCAGAACAGCAAAGGATCCGACTATGGAGGTCTTGCCTGTACCACCCTTACCGCTGATGACAAGTAGTTCCTTCATCGTACTACTCCCGCCTCCTCCGACAGCGGTCCCGCCGCAGCGCGAATCTGCCGCCAGAGGCCCCTCAAGGAATCGCCCAGCTCAGGGAAGTCGCGCACAAGCTGGCCTCCACGAGCGTAGGAGGCTGCAAATCGTCTGTCGAATGGGATCTCGAGCAACACAGGAATACCCTCCTGTCTACAGAAAGCCGCGACCTTGTCGTCGCCTAGCCCTGCACGGTTGATAACCACTCCGAATGGGACTCCTAGCTCCCGAACCATGTCCACGGCCAACATCAAATCATTCAGCCCAAACGGCGTCGGCTCGGTAACGAGTATGCAGTAGTCGCTGCCCTTTACTGACGCCACGACCGGG
Source organism: uncultured Clostridia bacterium (assembly GCA_964478095.1). Taxonomy (GTDB): domain Bacteria; phylum Bacillota; class DTU025; order DTU025; family DTU025; genus UBA5389. Next base: position 928 of record CAYZHL010000072.1, read on the forward strand.
CAGGACGTCCCGGGCGGCGAGTCGATGATGACGACTCCATTGGCTACTCCATTCGCTGCTCCACCGCCTAAGCCCGCCTTGCTCCGAACAGCCCTCACCACCGGAGGAGCCAGAGCAGTGCCGATGTTGACACGCCCATGGACGAACCTTATCCCACGTACCGTTCCATCTGGTGCTTCGGCTGCTGCCACTACCGCCGGTCCGGCCTCTGCCGCCCGCGCCCCCACCCAGCCGGTCTCTACAACGCCGATCTTCTCCGGCGCCTCGGATATTGCACCTTGAGGGCAGAACCGCGCGCATCCTCCGCATCCGTGGCACAGTTCGGGGAAGGTGATCGCGCGGTTCCCGAACGAGAGTATCGCATGAAAGGCGCACACCTCAGCGCAGATCCCACATCCGTTGCACTTGCTCTCATCGACAACAGGCACAGGCACAGTGACTGGCTCGGAGGTTTCTAGCACGGGTCGGAGGAACAGATGCGCGTTGGGCTCCTCTACATCACAGTCCAAAAAGTCCACCGGCACACTATCCTCCAAAGCCAGCGCCAGGTTGACCGCTATAGTTGTCTTGCCTGTGCCGCCCTTGCCGCTAGCAACCGAGACGATCATGGCCTACCTTCCGTGTCCGCAGGAGTGGCCGCGGTGGTCATTGCCGTTACCGTGGTTGCCGTGGCTGCATGACCCATGTCCTCCGTATGCTTCGGAGCTATCGGGGTGGTCGCACTCGCTCTCGCCCACCTCGAGTGAGCCTGCGAGGTAACTTTGGAGAACCTCAGTGACACTGCCCGAGGCGCCCACTACGGTCTGGATGCCCTTGGCAGCAAACAACTCCTGCGCCCTCGGGCCCATACCGCCTGCAATGATGCACGAAACCCCAAGCTTCGATAGATATTCCGGCAGGAACCCCGGTTGGTGTTCTGGATTGCCGACCCGCTCTGTGCTTATGGCCTTGCCGTTTTCTGCTGTGACTACGGTGAACTCGGAGCAATGGCCAAAATGCGGTGATATCATTGCGCCATCTGTTGCCAATGCAATCTTCATATGTGATGAACCTCCCATTCGTCCATTGGCTGCAAATCGTTGAGTCAATCTGGTTACATACGGTATCGCTGCTCTAGCGTCTTCCCATCCCGTGATGCGAGTCCACAGTGGCTCCGGAAACCGGGCTGAGTCTGCCCTCCTTGTAAGCCTGAAGGGCATCACGCACCGTGCCAGAAGTCGCAGCATACACCTTGATACCTGCCGCTTCCAGCGCGCGCGCTGCGTTTGGGCCGACATTGCCCGTAACGACCGCGCCTACTCCCTTGTTGGCTAGGAGCTGCGCGCTCTGAGTGCCCGCGCCGCCAGATGCCATTACGCCCTCGTTCGAAAACGCCTCGAATCCGTCGGAGTCGGAGTCGACGATGACGAAGTTCCGACACCGTCCGAACCGCGGGTCCACAGCCGAATCCAGATCCGCGCCCTGAGCGGTTACTGCAATACGCATGTTACTCGCCGCCTTCCGTCGAGCCCCGCCCCTGGTCCGAGCTCTGCTCTGGGCTACTTCCCGAACCAGTTAGGTCGTTGAGCCGCCGCTCCACGATCCCAAGCTCGCTTCTGAGGAACTGCGCCTGCTGGCTAAGCAACTCCTCCTCGCGCTCGACCGATATGCCCGCAGCATCGTCGGCATAGTCGCTCTCCCGCGGCACACCTCGAAAGCCTGCAGCAGGGCGCGCAGCCCATCCGCGGCAGCCATACCTTATCCAGCCTGGCATACCCGTGGCGTAGTACATCCGCCTATAGCCTCTACCGCGACCTGCCCCAACTGTCGGTCGGATTCCCACTACACCCTGTCCTCTTTCCCCTGCTCTGCCCCTTACTCCGGGAGCATTAGCAAAGCCCGGAGCATCGTACCCTGCACAGTAGCCTGCAACTCGCCCAGTTGTGGGCCCGAAGCCTGCAGGACCTGTTCCGTCTCCTCTCGGCATCTCTCATGCCTCCTCAGTTATAATGATCATATGCCCGCAATCAGTATACCCGAGGTTATGGGCATATGTCAATAACCAAATCACACAAAAGCGGCCTCAAGCAGAGCTACGCCGCCGCAATCGTGTTGAACAGGGCTTTGCTCAGCCTGCGGGAATACCGTAGGGTTTCTTGGCGAGCCTGGCGGAATACCGTACGGTTCAGCACGGCCGGGCGAAATCGGAGGGCGTTTTGTGGACTTTTCAGCCCCCGTGGCGATGGTCGAGGATCCGGACCCGAAGTGCCATGTTATGCCAGCGGCTATAGCTGCGCGTTTGGCGCGCCGACCGTCCGGGAAAGGACTGGCTACCGCCGGCTACATTCGGGATGGCATGTGCGTGCAAAACCGTGGGGTTTCGCCGCAGGCTCCGCCAGAAGCCTGCCGGGAAACCCCACGGTTACCGAACAGACACGGAAAGCCCGTGGAATCCGCCAGGGTGCGCCGCCTTTGCCAGATCAACTGCAGACACCTCGCAGAGATGGTGATCTGGCGAGCCGATGACGGTGGCCTCGCAGTCGAGACTATCGTAACCGGGACGGCCTTCAGCGCTGTACGCTGCTCTTCCGGGCGCAAATAGGCGCTGAGCTGGGTGTTTGTGACCTGTCGATTTTATGAACGCATTTTCGCCGATGTGTCGCGAAATCGGACGGGAACTGATGCATAATGCGACGCATAGATGAATAGGACGAGAGACCCGTGGGGTTATCTGGGTATTGGCCCGCTCAATATGGCAACGCGCCTGGATCAGTGGCACTTTCTGCCTTGTCTTACCGTATTCGACCGGTAGAACTCCCATATTCCGGCATCGGCTGTCCCGCCCCGCGGTTCTATACGGCTATGCGTTCAATCATGCATCAGCCATTGTCACCAAACTGAACGGGTTGCGGAAAATACGTCCGAAATCTGAACACACTAGTTTTTCCCATTCTCCGATGCATCCCCAGCTTGCGAGGCGCCCGGCGTTTTCGGGTCGTCACCCATTGTGCTTGGCTTCTGCTGATCCAGGTCGCGTTCCACGTCCACGCCCTGCACACCTTGTGCAGTCTGTGCCGCGCCCCATCGCCTTCCGCAACGCCCGCGCCTCTCTCCGGCGTGCCCAACCCGCTTTCCTCGCTCAGCGCCACAGTGCGGGCAGGCAGGATCTACCCCACTCCGCGCTGCGGCGAATGGGGCCTCGAACTCGTGACTGCACGCCCCACATCGGAATTGCCCCAGAGCCAGTCGGTAGGTTCCGCCTTCGAAGCGAATGGCCTTTCCTTCCACAAGCGCCCGAGCCACCTTCTCCCTGGCTGAAGAGAGCACCCTCTGAAACGTAGGCCGAGACACCTGCATCCGTTCAGCGCACTCTTCCTGCTCCAGTCCTTCTAGATCCTTGAGGCGTATAGCCTCAAGCTCCTCTACTGTGAGCACTTCCTCCTCTAGGTCACGCAACGACACACCCGCAGGCTTGAACACGGTCACCTGAGGAATGAACTCTACACGTCTGGGTTTGGGTGGTCTTGGCATGGTATCAGCTCCTGTTCAGAATCATGCGCATACTCGAAGTAAGTCAACCCGTTGTCACGGCGGACGGCATCGATCAGTCCCTTGTTCATGAGCACCCCTATGAACCTGGACACCTCATTCATGCTAATGCCTGGACCACGTGCTGCGTCCGCCATTGCACAAGGCCTTCGCTCAAGGCCGTCGCTCAAGGAGATCGAGAACACTGCAGCATTTGGCCGTCGGCGATGCTAGCTGTCCGCCCTCGCCCTCGCCCCCACCCTCGCGGTCGATCAGGATGCTCTCTTCCGCCGGAGTACCCGGCCGCCCCCTGAGACTATCAGCTCGGCCCGATCATCTAAGTACTCCCTAGCCCGCTCCATGCTCTCCGAATATCAATCATATGCCCAT
>CAYZHL010000072.1:4837-10557 GCA_964478095.1 uncultured Clostridia bacterium
GAAGTTGTTCCTAGTGTCAATGCGCCCACGTGCGCACGTGCTCAGGTAAGGTTCATCATCGTGATCCGACCTCGTCCCTCATCGCGAAACCCCGCCGTCGAACCCCGCCGCCCAACCTCTTGACACCTATCACACGCTGTTGTATATTCTGATCAGCGGATGTTAGTTAGGCCTAACTTATCGAACTGGCCGCCACCACCGGGAACGATTGAGCATGGAGGGCTGAGCATGGCTGAATCGAGATCCCTCATATCGCCTTCGCTCGAAGACTACCTGGAAGCAGTGCTGGAACTGGCCGGCGACGATGACGGCGCGCGCACTACCGACGTGGCCGCCACGCTCGGAGTGTCCAAGGCTAGCGTCAACCAGGCCATGGGCCTTTTGGTAGACCGCGGCCTCATAAGCCGTAGGAGGTACGGACCCGTCTACCTTACGGAAGACGGACGCAATGCAGCTCAAGCCGTTTTCAGGAGGCACCGAGCAATCAAGTCCTTCCTCATCTCTGTGCTGGGCGTGGACGAATCCATAGCTGAAGAAGACGCCTGTCAAATCGAGCATGTGGTCAGCAAGGAGACTATGGCGGGCATAATCGACTTCATGGAAAAGGGGGTCGAGGGATGATGAACGACGAAAGACCGACCTCGCTGGACTGCCTAGACCTGGGGGAACGCGGCACGATTATCCACATTGGCTGCCCGGGCTCGCTTAGGCGCAGGCTCATGGATATGGGTTTGACACCAGGCACCGAAGTCCGCCTCGAAGGCGTCGCCCCTCTGGGCGATCCCATCATCGTATCTGCCCGAGGATGCCGCCTTGGCCTCAGGCGAGCCGAAGCTGCAGGCATCACCGTTAGCCCGTGGCCCGATTCCGCATGCACAGATCGCTGCCAGGGCCGGCACAGGCGTAGCTGGTCAAACGCCGCGTCACGTGGAATGCGTGTTTTTCGCGCCGAAGTTAGTCGACACTAACTCTTCGCGCAAGCAGTGAACACCACCATGCGCACGATCCTCGGGGAACCACCGATTCGTGCTATCACTGATTCGCAGTACGATTGCTTGGCAGTACAACGGCTTCGCAGTACGATTGCTTCGGAGGACTATTGCACCATGAACGATTCCTCTATACGCGCAATTCCTGTGATCGCCATCGCCGGCAACCCCAACTCGGGCAAGACCACCCTGTTTAATGCCATGACCGGCGCACGCCAGCATGTGGGCAACTGGCCGGGAGTCACAGTAGAGAAGAAGGAAGGGCGGGTAACCCGAGGCGACAAGTCCGCGCTCGTAGTCGACCTTCCCGGCACTTACAGCCTGGGTTCGCAGGCTCTGGACGAGACTATTGCGCGCGACTTCATCACGCATGAACGGCCCGACGTGGTAATCAACGTTGTGGACTCCACCAATCTGAAGAGGAACCTCTACCTCACGATTCAGCTGCTCGAAATGGACGTCCCTCTAGTGATGGCGCTGAACATGTTCGACGAGGCGAAGGCGCTGGGTCTCGACATTGATGTGGAGGGGTTATCGAAAGCGCTGGGGGTCAGAGTAGTGCCCACGGTCGCGGTGCGCGGCAAGGGCATTAACGACCTGCTCGACGCAACGTTCGCCACCATTTCTGCCCAGACGGCACAAGGCGATTCGCCGGCGCAGGGCGATAAGTCCGAGAATTCGGTCGAGTCCAACACTCCGATCAGGCCAGGCCCAGAGGTTGGGCTGAACAGCGCCGTCGAGCCGCACAGTTCCCCCGAGTCGCACGACATGGCCACTGAGCGCCGCTACAAGCTCGCGGCCGAAATCGTCCAGTCGGCTGTCCAGACCGCTGCCGACAGCCCCGCAGAATCGCCGTCGCAACGAATCGACCGGGTGATACTCAATCCGTGGCTCGCCTACCCCATCTTCTTCGGCGTGGTGTGGGCCATGTTCCAATTCACGTTCTCCCTGAGCGAGCCCGCAGCGAGCTGGCTCGGGGGCGCGATCGGAGCCTTCGGAGACTGGGTCGCGCGCACGATGGAAATCGCAGGCGCGCCGGCAATCGTAGTCGCTTTCCTTGTAGATGGGGTCATCGCCGGCCTCGGCGCCCTGCTCGAGTTCGCGCCTCCCATATTCCTGCTCTTCTTCGCCATATCATTTCTCGAAGACATCGGGTACATGGCACGGGCCGCGCTCATCTCCGACAGACTCATGGGCGCGGTTGGGCTGCACGGCAAAGCGTTTATCCCCATGATCCTGGGCTTCGGGTGTAACGTCACTGGCATACTAGCGGCGCGCAGCCTCGACAGCCCCCGCGACAGGCTGGTATCGATACTCGTCAATCCACTGATCTCATGTTCCGCGCGGTTGCCGGTGTATGTCTTGTTCGCCAGCGTCTTCTTCCCCCAGCGCCGCGGGCTCGTGGTGTTCTCCCTCTATTCCCTCGGTGTTGTGCTGGCCGCGCTAGTAGCCAAAGTGCTGAGCGTCTTCATCAAACCCGACGTCTCGTCCACATTCGTGATGGAGCTTCCGCCGTACCGAATGCCCAGGCTATCAGGGGTCTTGGTCCACACATGGGAGCGAGGCCGGGAATTCCTCCACAAGGCCGGCACAGTCATTCTCCTGGCAGTAGTCGTGGTGTGGGCATTGTCCAACCTACCCCCAAACGCTGCCCCGGGCAGCCCGAGCTCGCTGATCGGCCGGATAGGCGGTGCAATAGCGCCCCTGCTCAAGCCCGCCGGATTCGGAACCTGGCAGGCAGCGGCGGCTTTGGTGTTTGGAGCGATCGCCAAGGAGCTGATAGTGGGCACTTTAGGAGTGCTGTATGGTTCAGGTGTGGGGTCAGGGGCCGGCGAAGCCGGCCTGGTCAGCGCAATACAGGCCAACTGGACGCCCTTGTCGGCCTACGCATTCCTGGTCATGTCGCTTGTGTACATGCCGTGCGCGGCCACGATAGCGGCCATCCGGCGCGAGACCGGCTCGCGGGCGTGGACCGCCTTCGCCATGGCGTACCCGCTCGTGCTGGGATGGGTGCTTGCAGTCATCGTCTATCAGGCCGGACGCCTCATCGGCCTAGCGTGATCGATCGCGCCGACTTGATCGAGTCGTCTTCGCCTCCCTCACGCCCAGTCAGGGCGCGGGCGCCATAGTACTGGCCTGCGCCGCTTGAGGTCGTAGTCATCGCATCGCAGTATCCGAGCCACCCTGGCCTGCGTAAGCGCATCTTCCTCGGACAGCCCTTTCGACTCAAAGGCCGAGACAATCGAAGCCCAAGGGTCGGCGCCGGTCCCTTCGAGCACCGTCTTCGCCCGGCGCGGGCCCACACCGGGGCATCCGGAGTAACCGTCAGTCGAATCGCCAGTCAACACCTGAAAGTAGAACCAGTAGTCCGCGTCCGACGTCGTCACCCGCTCCATGCAGTCCGTCCGCCAGTTGTAGTGGACCCCCGGCACCTGCTTCAGGTCTTTGTCGGTGCTAGCCACGACATAACTCCGTGGCGACCTGGTGGCGATGATGCCCATGACGTCATCCGCCTCCAGGCAATCCTCTGTTCTGCACTCCCACGCCTGCCGCGCGTGCTCGATGAGCACATCCAACAGCACCGGTTTGGGCAGGCCTCTGCGGTTTGCCTTGTATGTAGGAAGTATGGCGTACCGGAAATTCTCGCAGCCGGTGAAGCAAAGAATCGCCTTATCAGTCCGCGTCTCTCTCAGCATGCGCTGAACTGCCGAATCGAACCCGGCGATCGCCCACTTTCCGTCGTTGCGCAACCTATCGTTCCACGCATCTCCGTCCACATCCTCGTCAGCAGCCAGAGCCGCGCGCCTGCCGCCCGCACCCCGTCTGGCCTCATACGCGTACGCAAACTGGCAGGCCAGAATATCCGCGTCAACCAGTAGATCCATGCTCGTCCCCCTAGCCCGTCCTCCTAGCACGGAAAAGGGCGCGAACAGCCCAGTCCCGTTCGACCTAATCCTTCTCCGGGAATCTGGTGTTCTCCTGCGACGCTCGGGTGGCGTATTGTGCCATTCAAGGCAATATGGTAATATAGCCATAAATCTATTCTACACCGGAGGTGCGGATCATGAGCGACAAAGGCGCCCAAAGCAGGGGGTCTGGGGGCGGACTTGGTTTCTTTGAGCGGTATCTGACCTTGTGGGTCGCAGCATGCATAGTGCTCGGAGTGTTCATAGGCCTCAAGCTGCCATGGTTTCCCCAGACCCTGAGCAGATGGGAGTACGCCCACGTATCCATACCTGTCGCGATCCTGATCTGGTTCATGATCTACCCAATGATGGTTCAGATAGACTTTGGAAGCATCAAGCGCGCCGGGCGCCATCCCAAGGGACTGATCGTTACTCTCGTCGTGAACTGGGTGATCAAACCGTTCACCATGTTCGGGCTGTCGTGGTTCTTCCTCAGGGTAGTCTTCGCCAGATGGATACCTGCCGATCTGGCACAGCAGTACATCGCCGGCGCGATCTTCCTGGGCGCAGCCCCATGCACCGCAATGGTATTCGTGTGGAGCTATCTGTGCGGCGGCAATGCAGCCCACACGCTGGTGCAGGTGGCCATCAACGACCTTGTGCTCCTATTCCTCTACGCCCCAATAGTCATCTTTCAGCTAGGCCTCACAGAGCTTCGGGTTCCCTACGACACAATACTCCTCTCAGTAGTCCTCTACGTGGTCATCCCTCTGGCCGCAGGCTACATCACCCGTGTCCGCCTTATTCGGACCAAGGGAGAACAGTGGCTGAGCGAATCCTTCTTGCCGAGACTCAAGCCATTCACCATAGTCGGTCTGCTCCTGACACTCGTGATACTCTTCTCGTTTCAAGGCGAAACCATCGTCTCCAACCCCGTCCATATCCTGCTCATAGCAGTGCCGCTCACGATACAGACCTATCTGATCTTCGCCATCGCTTACCTTTGGGCCAAGGTATGGCGCGTTGACCGGACGGTGGCCGGCCCGGCAGCGATGATAGGCGCGAGCAATTTCTTCGAACTCGCAGTCGCAGTGGCAATATCCCTGTTCGGCCTGGGATCCGGCGCAGCGCTCGCTACCGTGGTAGGCGTGCTGGAGGAAGTGCCCATCATGTTGAGCCTGGTGGCCTTCGCGAACAAGACGAAGCACTGGTTCCCCGAGCCCGAGCCGACAACCGGGCCGGCAGGTCGTGATGGGGAAAACGGCGTTTAGCAGGGATTCGCCAAGCCTGTGGATATCGGACGGCCTTTCAGGCGCCCTGAAGGAAGCGCAACCGCCGGTTTCATTGGGGCATGCCCAGGTGTGCAGAACCGTCCGGTTTTCGGGCAGGCCTTGGCAGAACCCTGCCGAGAAACCGGACGGTTGCCAGCGAACATTCCCTGGGTGGGATTCCACGACGCTCCGTTTCCAGCCTAAGGTTGGCTGCCTCTAGCGGCCGAACCAGGCACGTATCTGCGCCTCGGAAGGAACCCTCCCCTCTATCATCGTTTTCCCGTCAATCACCACTGCGGGCGTCATCATGATGCCCCTCTCCACGATCTCGCCGATGTCCGTGACATGGACGACCTCGGCCTGGATCTCCAGCTTCTTGATAGTCTCCGATATAATCTCTTCGGCCTTACGGCATTTTGCGCAGCCTGATCCAAGAACCTCAATCCTCATCTGATAATCTCCTCCCTATGCGGCAATGGCACCGAGTATCATGCCGCCTATTGTGGTCAAGTCCAAAATGTGCTGTAAAACCGATCCTCGTAGAACGGGTTGAT
>CAYZHL010000073.1:0-328 GCA_964478095.1 uncultured Clostridia bacterium
GGCGGCGGGGGGAGTCGCCCCTCAGCCTTGAAGAGGTCTTTGTCCGTCTGGTAAACAGCAGCGACGTTGGGGCCACTCGGGAGGCGATGGGCCGTTGATCATCAGGCTGGCCTATGATGAGCTTCGCGCCCGCGTCAAGACGATAGGCATCGTCTCAATAGTCGTATTCTCGATCGTGATACCCAGTATGCGTGCTAGTCGCAACGTCTACAGCGTCGCCATTCCTTTCATCGTGGCGTTTACCGCTGCAATCTACAACCAGCGAAGCACCTATGAGGATGAGAAGGACGAGGCGTTGCCGTTCTTGAGGTGTCTGCCCATCTCACCG
>CAYZHL010000073.1:437-5427 GCA_964478095.1 uncultured Clostridia bacterium
TCATAGCCGCGACGCTGGCGACAAGGTTCATCCTCGGGCGCGGCAGCCCGGACTGGAAGGCCAGCGCAGTGCCCGCCTTTGGGATCGGGCTGTTCACAATGGCCTTCATGCAGGCGGTCTACTTCCGCTTTGGCGCAAGGGTGATCGTAGGGTTCCTGAATGTCGCTATGTGTGCTGGAGCGATTGCGATATTGGCTTCCAAGTCGCCCGTGCTGAACGCTCGGTTTGGGCCCCTCGCCTCCCGAGCCGTTTCGCATGCGGCGGCATGGCGCGCTGAAAACCCTGCTACCGCAGCAGCTGTCCTCGGGGCCGTTGCGATCTGTGCCATACTGGCCACTTGGGCCTACGCCGCGTGGGCGCTTGGCCGCAAGGAGATTGTTTAGCCCGGTTCGGGCGAAGCCTGTGTCAGCTGGAGGTGTGAACCATTGCTCGCACGCATGGTCGCCATGGAGATTCGGGCCAGGACCCTAACGATACTGGCTCAGACGCCGCTGATCCTCCTAATCGGGCCGGCGTGCGCACTTCTATGGGGGGCAGAGGAGGCTCTGAGCCTGTTCCCATCGTTGGTATGCTTGGCGGTGTGGGAGTACATGCGCGTGACCGCATATGACGAAGACATATCGAAAGCGTGGCCGTTCCTGAGGTCGCTCCCCATCCAGCCTCGCCAGATCGTGAGCGTTCGCTATGTGGCGAGCATACTCGTCTTCGTCGCCTACGGCATTGTCGCCCTGGGCATCCTCTTTGCTATGCCGGGCCTGCGCAGCGCCGTACATCCTGGTTCGCTGCTGGTCGCAGTCGGAATCTCGCTGGGGGTTGGGCTGGTTCTGATCGGGCTATCTATCCGGCTTTACTACCGCGGCGGCTATGCAGCCATCTCAACGGCCATTCTCCGCTCGGCCGTCCCGTTCGTAGCCATCGTTCTTTTCCTGCTGTCGCCGCTCGGCAAGTCCGAAGCTGTTGTCACTCTGTTCAGGAAAGCCGCGCAGGCCGGCAAATGGGCTATTGCACACCCGATGCCGTCCATTGTGATATGGATCGCTGTTGCGTGCTGCATCGTTGCCGTGAGCTGGAACCGGTCTATTGCTTCGTTTTCGCGGAAAGAGTTCTGATGTACTTGACCGCCCTTTCTAGTGCCTCATCGGGACGGACCCACAGGTCGGGCATGCGGCCGCGACCATCGGGGTTAACGAGGTCTTCGCATAGGGATATCTTGGTGCCGCATGATAGCCCGATTCTAGAGTTCGGGAGGATGAATGCACCCGCATTCCCTGCGAGCATCGCCCCACAAGTGTTTGTTCCGACAACCACCACGTTCTCAAACTTGACAAAGTCCTCTCCGGCTGAACCGACGTAAGAATCGATCAGCACGACCAGGAGTGTATCGTTTTCCGCCCTTACGCCCCCAGTAACAGATATCAGGCTCCAGCCGGGCCTGTCCGGATCAGCCCCAGCAGCTTGCCATGATCGGACACTGATTGGTCCCGAGGAAGTGCCGGCGGGGAACAGGTCCGATCCCGCGGACGACAAGTAGTTCTCGAAAAGCTTCGCGGCTGTGCTTGTCACCAGCCGAGCATGGAGACTGGCCGGGCACACATCAGCCCCCGAGAATTTCCGTACCCAGCCCCGGGCGTGCGAGCTGTTTCCACCCATATGCAACCTCAGGTCGAGGATGACGGCACGAGCCTTCCTTAGCTTCCTCGCATCGCGCGTCAGCCTCTCAAGCTCCGGCATGGTATCAGGCCGCGGCGTCAGACTACGATTCACGGCAACCGGGACACCGTCTACCTGCCTCAGCTCGTACACGGGCCCACGCACACGGGCTGAATCAACCAGTTCGAGTTGAACAGATTCAGACGAGCCATCGCTCCACTCCAGCTTGACGCATATGTACCCGTCAGAATCGCTCACAGCGCCAAGGCAGTAGAAGATCTCTCCATCGCTGTGTATCGACGGCTTCATCCAAAGTGACGGGTCTTCGCCCTCCACGGCAGTCGCCCATCGGTCAGGCGCATGGCGCTGGCGGAACCTGCCGCCCCGCTCGTCAAATCCCATATCGAACCTTGCGAAGAACCTGTACCTGCGGCACATCTTCTTGCCGCCGATGGAGAAGTGGCCGTCCTGGATGAAACCGAGCTGTCGCTGAAGCAGTTCGGCAAGCTGACCGGGGTTCACATCCTCACCTGGAAAGTCTTCGATCTCTGCAAGGATGCCCCGCTTCGCCGCAAGGAACGCCTCATCCCCGCCGAAAAACTGATACGCCCCGTATCCGTACTTCAGAACTCTGAAGAGGAAGTCCACATCCTGCCGGGCTTCATCTTTCGGAGTAACCGAAGGCGCGATTCCCAGGTCCCATCTGTTGAACAACAGAGTCTCAGGATGCGGCTCATCCCGGAAATCGCTATATCTGTATAGCAGTCGTTCGAACTGCGCACGCGCCTCGGGCTACGCTGCACCGAACCTGTGGAAATATGCAACCCGAACAGCATCCGGCAGAATCGATACCAGTGCGCACGTAAGGGCCAGCGTTACAGCGAAAGCCACACCGGCCCTTCGGGTCATCGCACAACCGCCCTCTTTTCCGGCGGCAGTCTCAGCGGTCGGCTCAATGCAGGAAGGCATTCGCCAACGCCTGACGTATTCCCTCTCCGCCGCCGGTTCAACGCCATATGCTGGCCGTATACGCAGAGATCATGCTGCGGCATCTGCATTGCGCTGCATGCGCTCGAGAGTAACGAGGATACGCAGCAAGAACAGGAGCAAGCATCCGTTAGCGGCAAGTATCACACCAATAGCCAATGCCGGGATGATCCCGGAAACAAGCATCGATGCGCCGAATAGTATCGACAGAAGATTCATGGTCAGTTGAGTTCGGAACAGACTCACCAAGATTCCGGGGAGGGGTTCGCCTGGCTGCTCCGACTTCCTCAGCAACGGGGCGCACGCTTTCCTGACGCCGATGATACCGCCCAGGATGTTCAGAGTAGCTACGATAAGCGTAAGGCAAGGAACCAACACCCCCGGAACGATACACGATGTGATCCCAAGCGCAGCAAACACAGAGCCAAGCAGAACAAGCAGCCAGGAGCGAGGGAAAGCGCCAATCGGAGTACTCCCAAATGCGATCATCTGAATAGCGTGGATAATCGCCAGCAGCCCGAGCTGAGCGCTTGCGGAAAAAGGCAGGATGCCCAGGTTGACCGGCACTAACAGAACTCCGAGAATCAACATGAAGAACCCGGTCATCAGAATCATGACCTTGTCGGGCGCAAGGTTTGAGTCTCCGTCGAAAGACCCTGTCGCCTGGGGATAGCGTCTGTAGATCCTCTGGAGTACTACAGCAAGATATATGATCGATAGCCCATAAAGCAGAACCACAATCGCTGCTGCGTGCGTTGCCAGAGAAGAATGCCGCCAGACAAGCGCGCCGACCAAGATCGACAACGCGTAGACCGACCCGCATGCGAGAGCAAGGCGCCCGACAATGCCGCCGTACCTTACCCAGGAGCGAAGCTTATCCTCTGCGAGCAGCATCTGCAGTAGAAGAGCCAAACCTCCAGGCCCAAAACAGACGAACAGGAGGATACGAGGAACGTGAGCGAGAGCGCCGGGGATGAAACAAGTTACGATCCCCACCGAAGCAATCACCGTCCCGGCGACAAGCAAACCCCTCGACCTGGCCCTATCTCCAAATGGAGTCCTCCCGAGCATGGCTGTTTGGAGGGCAAAGATGAACAGAAGCAGTCCATACAATCCGTTCTCATAGTAGGGAATCACGCCCCTCGATACCGGGAAGAGCAAAACTCCGGCGATCAGCATCATCAGCCCGGCGACAAGCAAGATCGCCACGTCGAGAGCGATGTCCGCCTTGTCCAATATTCCATGCTTTGTCATGTGAATATGCCTTTCCGCCTAGAAGTAGGTCCCCTTTGTGCGATAGTTCTCGCGGCGCTCTGCGGCTAGTTTGGCGATCTGCCTATCGAATTCCTGTCTATCAGTCCTGTAAAGCGCGTAGGCGTCTCGCTGAATCTGTGGAAACACGATGATGAGAGACTTCTTCTCGATCTCATCAAGGATGTAGTTAACAGCATCGTCTACGCTTATCGAATCGGGCGGAGGGGCCAAACTTCCGAATGCCGCGGTCTTGACGTTGCCCGGGCAGAACACGCTAAACTGGAGGCCCTCGGCGTTCAGTTCATACTGTAGGCACTCCGTCATCGAGATCACCGCGCTCTTGCTCGCGGCGTATACGGCCTGATATGGAATTGGAATCAGCCCCGCCATAGAAGCAGTGTTCACAACGTGGCCAAACCCCTGTTCCCGCATGATGGGTATTGCGGTGTAGGTGCCGTATACCACGCCCATCACGTTCAGGTCGATGATGAACCTCCAGATGTCAAAGGTGATTCGCTCCGTTGGAAGAGTCATGCCCATGCCGGCGTTGTTGAAGACAAAATCCAGATGGCCGTCGGATGCTTTGGCGGCGTCAATCAGCGCCACGACTTGGTCTAGCTTGGTGACATCGGTAAGCACGGGGAAGACCCTTCCCGAATACTCTTGATTCAACCGCTCCGATTCCCTCGCAAGGTTTTCTGCCTGCACATCGCCCATGTAGACGGCTCTGGCTCCCCTTGCAAGCAAATGCTCGGTCAACCCCAATCCTATGCCCGACGCGGCGCCGGTCACCACGGCTACCTTACCCTCGAAATACCCAGCCATCATAAAGCTCCTTTCTTCGCGGCAAATGCCGCGAGTCCCCAATGCCAACCCATGGAACCCATGTTCTTCCTAGCGCAAGCATAGGGTAATAGTGGAGTCGATGTCAAGAGCATCGTCTTGGTTGACAGATTATAGTTCAAAGGGTACCATTTGCTTAGGCTGCCAAAGTAGATATCCACGAATCGAGGTGATCGCGGAGATCTCCACGTGCGGATAGCAGACGCGACCTAGGAACCCAACTATCACAGGAAGGAAAGGTGTTCAGCATGAGCCA
>CAYZHL010000073.1:5437-7801 GCA_964478095.1 uncultured Clostridia bacterium
GCGAGTCCCCAATGCCAACGCATGGAACCCATGTTCTTCCGAGCGCAAGCATAGGGTAAGGCTGAACCGAAGTCAACAGCATTGTTGACATATTCCAACTCCAGGGGTATGCTTTGCCCAGATTACCAAAGAAGATATCCACGAATCGAGGTCGTCGCGGAGATCTCCACGCGCGGATTGCGGAGGCAATCCAGGAGCCGAACGATCACAGGAAGGAAAGGTGTTCAGCATGAGCCAGGCGAGCGAGTACTACATCGACAAGGTTGCTGTCGTAACGGGCGGCGCATCTGGCGTTGGGCTGGCCATGGCGGAGACTATGCTCTCTTACGGGGCGAGCAAGGTCATCCTTGCGGACTTCAACGACGACAACTTGAGAAGCGAAACCGCGCGGCTGAACGGGGCGCATCCGGGCAAGGCGCTCGGGATCCACTGTGATGTCACAAAAGAAGAGGACGTCGCGAAGATGATACAGGAGGCCGCGGAGTTTGGCGGCGGACGAATCGACATGTTATTCAACAATGCGGGCGCCGGTTTCGCAGGCTATTTCGACAAGCTGACGAACGACGACTGGGCTAAGGCGTTCGCACTGAACTTCTACGGGGCGCTCTACGGTATCCGCGCAGTGCTCCCCATCATGCGCGCGCAGGGCGACGGGCACATCATCGACATTATCTCCGGCATCGCGTTCGCGCCGTTGGCGCAGCAAACGATGTATGCGGCCACGAAGGCAGCGCTGAACGGGTTGACACTGGCGCTGCGATACGAGTACTGGGACGATAATATCCGCTTCACTTCTGCTACTCCCGGCACAACGATCACCGCGATCTGGAAGGCCGGCGGCGTTGAACCGCCCAAGGGCGCGCAGACAGCAGAACAGTCCGCACGGACTATCCTCGCAGGCGTCGCCAAGAATGAACGGCTTGTCCTCGGAGACGAGGGCGATGTAAGCGGCGCGAAGTACTGCTTCCATCCCGACGTTGCGGCGGCGAACGACGAGTATCTGCTGAACGTGGCCCGCAGGCGCGCGAAGGGAGAGTGGGGCGTGTAGTCGGACAGGAATACCGAGTCCTTCGCGGAGGCACAAACACAATGAGAATGCAGGGAGCCTTCCTTAGTGGGCAGTGTATATGCGCCGTACGCTGCAGGATTGCCGTAGACTCCCCTTCTGCCCGGCCTTTTGGCATGCGTTCGCATTATCGACGGGTTTTCCCGGATATGTCGCGAATCCGGACGATCACTGATGTATATCGCGACGCATGTCCGTATGAAGGCGGACTAGGCGGACTATCGGATAGTCTGATGGTTGCAACGGCGGATGATGGTATTATATGCCTGGTACACAGGTCACACCACAGCCACCCTCTCTCCCAGTAGCAGTATCACGCTCAGTTCGGCATAGGGACGCATTCGGCAGGGCCTTTCATGCTCGCTCTCCATCGAGGCGCGGCGAGTGCTACAAGGAGGAATGCAGTCCAGTGCAGAGAACTCTGGTAGCCGCGGAAGGACGTGAGAACCTGATGGGGTAGTGGTCCGAGATGTCGTATGCAAGTCCGCCATGACCCGTACCGGAATAGCAGGGGTAGAGTACGCTATCAACCCATACACCGGGTGTGCGCACGCCTGTGTCTACTGCTATGCGTCTTTCATGACCAGATTCTCCGGACACACGGACCGTTGGGGCACATGGGTAGACGCGAAGGCAAACATCGCCGAGGTTCTGGAGAAGGAAATCCGGAGTAAGTCGGCACGTCGGCGCAAGCCCGAGAGGCCCGTCCAGGCACCCCTGGCTGGCCTCGCGGAGGCGATGGACTCCCCTCCACCCTCTCTGCATGGGTCGCGCGAGGGACCCCCCGTACCCGGTTCGCCCAACTCTCCTGATCACCCCACGATCCTACTTTCCAGCGTCACAGACCCGTACCAACCGCTCGAAGCTTCCCTCGGTCTGACGCGCGCGTGCCTGGAGGCGCTTGCCGGGGCCACGGGCCCCTTCTCGCCCGAGGTATCTATTCTGACGAAATCGGCACTGGTCGCCAGGGACATCCCCATCCTTCGGGATCTGCCAGGCAGCGAAGTGGGCATGACCATCACGACGCTGGACGACGCACTGGCGCGGCAGATCGAACCCGGCGCGTCCGCGCCCAGCGCCAGGCTAAGGACCTTGGAGCAGCTGGCTGGCCAGTCAATCAAGACATGGGTGTTCATATCCCCAGTCCTGCCCTATTACGGCGACTCGCCGGCCGCGCTCGCCGCCTTGATGAAGCACGCCGCAGAAGCCGGGGTATCTAGAATCGGCGTCGACCGACTGAACCTGTACCCGGCGGCAGTCGCGGGATTAGCCAGAGTATCGTGCGCGGCAGGCGTACA
>CAYZHL010000073.1:7824-10555 GCA_964478095.1 uncultured Clostridia bacterium
CGGCACAGATATCCCGCTTCAGGTGTTCTTCTGATGCAGATGGGCATGGCGGTGATGGATATCCAGCGTATGCTCGTGCGAAATCGAGGTGGTCCTCGGACACAGCAAGGACAAAGGAGAAGTCCACAGCGAAGCGGGTAGAGAAGGCTAAGGACGCCGTATTATGGCCGTATTTGATTTGCTGGCAAGATAGTCGGAGAATGAAGCAGCGCCAAGCTTGCGGCGCTTAGCAATCATGCGAGCCCAGATTGCGTTGCCTTCGGCCTCGGTTATCAGGCCATGTTGACATGCATCTGCGAGGATATCGCCGGTAGTCATATGCTTCAGACCGTACTCGTCAATGTAGAGTGTGATGTCGCGGAGGTTGTTGCTGGCCACAATGCCGTCTGTTCCCTTCGCCAGCGCGATTGCTGCAGCCTCTCCATCGCCAATAATCTTATGTCCGGCGTCCGGAGCCTGCGTCAGCTTGTGAAAGACGTCATATTCGCCTGTGCCGACATCGATTTCTGCTATTGCAGCCTGCCCGCAGGCGATCATGGTATCCATGCGTGCTTTCAGATGAGCGATTCCGGGATCCGACAGCTCTGCATAGACAGCGCGGGGAATAGCGACACGACCCGGATACAGTTGAGCCAGCAGGCTTTCACCTCTTGCCCACAGGAAAGCAGAAAGGCAGTCGGTGTCAAAGAACAGTGGATCAATCAACTACCTCGCCTCCATCCGAATCGTCGCCGAAAACGACATCGTCGCGGAAGGCTTCGAGTAACCACTGCTCGTATTTCCCGGTAGATACTACGTCTGCCTGCAAGAGGTTCTCTGCTTGCCTAATATAGTGGCCGTAGGTTCGTCTGTTCTTGTCATCCGGCGTCGGCTTGTACAGTGATATGTCATATCCGAGACGAGCAGCGGACAGCATCACATGCTGCTGCATCTCCTGGGCATCGGCTGCACACATTTCATTATCCTTCTGCAGTCGCACAAGCATTGCCTGTCTGCTAACGCCGAAGTGTTGCTCCAGCATGACAACGTCTGCCGCCGTGAGTCTCTCTTTCGCTGAATGCTTCGCTTCCTGGATTTTCCGGTACAACGCTGCCTGCGGCATAAGCAGATAAGAGGCAAACATGTCGGCCTCCTTTTCTTCATCGGTCTTGTTGCCAAAGCCAACCGGGCATATAGTAGACGTTGCGCCTTCATCGAAATAGTAGTGGTAGAGTTCGTGGGCTAACGTGAACCTCTGACGGCCGTAGGACATGCCAGAGTTAACAGCTATCACGACGGAAGCATCAGTCTTCAGACAGACGCCGCTGATGCTGCCGCCGAGCGGATAGAGAACAAGCGTCAGTCCGTCAATGGAGTGGACCAACGCAAAAACGTCTATGGGTGAATCTGAGTCTTCCCCCAGCCTTCTTCGGATATCGGTCGCTCTGTTACTGAGCATCATTCTGTCAAGCATCCGCAGCGCCTCCAGCGAGCCTATCCATCTGCAATTGGTTCAAAGCGATCTTGTTGATAGCTGCCAGAGCTCTGAGGTCGCCGCCGTCAAGCCCGTTTGCACGAAACGCAAACGCCATACTCGGTCCGGCGGCATCCGGAGTCACGATCCTCGAAACAGGGCAGCAAAACAGCGCGGAGAGCTTGCTAAGCATATCAGCGCTTATGGATCTCTCTCCAGATTCAAACTTTGATACCAGGCTCTGGTCGACGCCAAGATAGGAGGCAACATTCTTCTGACCAAGGCCCATGCCTTCTCTGAGCGATTTCAGATTTGGCCCCACAATGCTCATGTCAATCGCCATGATAACCCTCCTTCCTCGTCGTGTTGCTACAGCGCTAGTATACTCCGATCCTGTCATAAGAGCAACTGATTTTTCAAGCGGCTTCATGACACAACGTGGCCATAGTCCTCGCCGCCGAACCTGTACCCGGCAGCCAGCACAGATATCCCGCTTCAGGTGTTCTTCTGATGCAGATGGGCATGGCGGTGATCATGCTCAATCGGCGCATGCTTGTGGCGATGCGATTGGCTTTCGCATAGCGCAACCGCCGCCCACGCTCCCATCAACGCCAAGGCAAGCACGAACAAGCATGTTGGGGGCTGACGGAACACGAAGAACGAAATCCCCGCGCCGATGAACGGAGCGGACGCATATTACGTGGCCGTCCTGGCGGCACCCAGGATTCGCTGAGAGTACACATACAGCAAGATACTCGTGCCATAGCTGATGAACCCTGGGAGAAGCGCTCCTGCAGCCTGCACCGCATGAGGCCCGGTATGCCTCGATGTAGAGTTCAGTCTCCATTTTGATATCACTGTTGCCACATCCCGCCTGTCGCGAACCCGCGGCGATCAGCACGGTTTGGGAGCCAACCAGGCACAGCTCAAGGTGAGAGGTGCCATTTTCGCCCTGTGTCTATGGGGGCCTTGCAGATGACATGAGGTTCAATGTGAGATGAATGGTATAATGATGGTTAGGTAACCAGCACTAGAGTAGAAAGGGCAGATGCTGCCTTCGTGAAACGGAGTTGAGTTCACATGGCAAGGAAGTCCTATAATCAGAAACTGCAGGACAGCAAGGACATGCCCAAAATCGCGGAAATCACGGACCCAAGGGCGATCTCAATGTATGGCGGAACAAAGCTGCTTATTGCTCCCCCACTTGCCTATGATGAGGTCATGAGAAAAGTGCCGGAAGGCGTAGATGGTCAAAAGCTTCATCTTGAGGCTGAAGGC
>CAYZHL010000074.1:0-4858 GCA_964478095.1 uncultured Clostridia bacterium
GGATGAGTAGTCGCCGAGTACTGGCTACAGAGAGCCGGCCTTTGGCTGAAAGCCGGCGCCGGGGAAACGCGATGAACATGGCCCCTGAGCGGGCGCCCGAACGCTCCAGGCAGTGGAGCCAGTAGGCGCGCACGGGTGCGCTCGTTAAAGCGCCGGAGCATCGCAATGCCTCACGATTCACGTGGGCTTTGCCGCGCTTGACGAGGCACATGCCTGCGAAGGCAGTGCGAACCAGGGTGGTACCACGGTGGATCTATATCCTTTCGTCCCTGGCCTATGGCCGGGAGCGAAAGGATTTTTTGTTATCCGGGCAGTGTCGTATCCGAACGGCAGCATCCTGGGATCGGCCTCACGGCGGTCGCAGTCGCAGCGGCAGCAATGCGTACGGCGCCCGATGAACTAGGGGATACACACAACAAGCATGGTCCCAGGCGACAGACCGCAGGCAATAGAGAAGACAAAGGAGGTTAGCAAGAGATGAAAGCATTCACGAAAAGAGCAGCATCTATCTCCCTGGTTGGTCTGGTGGTGTTTGCGATGATGTGCGTCGGCGCAGTGGCCGCGCCGGCAACAAGGCTGAAGGTGGGCGCCACGCCTGTACCGCATGCCGAGATCCTTGAGGCAGTCAAGCCCATTCTGGCGGCCAAAGGCATAACGCTGGAGATCATCGAGTTCACCGACTACGTCACACCCAACCTGGCGCTGAATGATGGCGATATCGACGCCAACTTCTTTCAGCATGTCCCCTATCTGGAGAGTTTCGCGAAGGACAGACGCCTGAACATCACCTACCTGGCCAAGGTGCATATAGAGCCCATGGGCGCATACTCAAGGCGCGTGCGCAGTATAAAAGACCTGCCCACCAAGGCTAAGGTGGGCATCCCTAACGACCCCACCAACGCAGGCAGGGCACTACTTCTGCTTCAGAAGGCCGGGCTCATTGGTGTAGATAAGAAGGCGGGCATCACTGCGACCATCTTCGACATTGTGAGCAACCCGAAGAACCTGCAGATAATCGAGCTCGATGCGGCGCAACTACCTAGGTCGCTGGAGGACATGGACCTGGCGATCATCAACTCCAACTTCGCCATGGAAGCGAAACTGGTACCTACCAAGGATGCACTGTTCATGGAGGACAGCGATTCGCCCTATGCCAACGTGCTTGCCATCAGGAATGTCGATAAGGGCAACCCTGCGCTAAGAGAACTGGCACAGGCGCTCATATCGAAAGAGGTGGCTGAATTCATAGCCAGGAAGTACCAAGGGTCGGTAGTCCCTGCGCCCAGCCTGAACCTATAGGCCCGCGAATGCCGGTGATCGCGAGTCCCGCCCCTGCGGAAGGCTGGGCCAACCGGCCCAGCCTTCTCATCTTCCGGCTACGCCGGCCTGCGCCTGCTCCGTCAGCCACTCCCGAAATTCGGGGATCCCTTCGCTCAGGCGCGCAGCCGCGATTATCGGAAGCCACATCGCGTACTCGTCCCGGTTCACGTTCATCTCCTGCATGCAGATGTCCAGATATGTGCTGTGGAATAGTTCCATGGCGCAGCGGACAGCTGACGAGCAGGGCGCTATGGCGATATGCCCCATGAACAGGATCGAACTTCGAGCCACGTCTGCCACAGGGTTGCCGCGAGAAGCGTCAATCCAGTCGATGACGACGAGTCCATCGCCCGACAGGATGACGTTGCCGGGGTGAAAGTCGCCATGGCACAGACGGTTCCCACGAGGCATCTGGGTAAGCGATGCCAGTGCCTTCTGTCGCCCGGGCTCAGTAAGCGACTCACAGCGCGCGATCTTGGTGTGCAATACTACACTCTGCTCAGGAAGTCGCGAGTCGGCGACGACCGAACTGATTGCGACGTGTATCTCAGCCAGTTGACGGGCAAAGCACCCGGCACGCGAAACGTCCGACTCGATCCGGCTCATCATCGTGACGCCCCTGATGTGCTCGAGAACCAGCCCAGGTCGTCCGTCCACGCTGACGATGTCGCCAACTTCAGGAACCGAGATCCCCAAGTCCAGAGCCGCCTGCGTGCTGGCCCTTTCCTGTCGGGCAGTGTCTTCAGACACCCACGGCTGGTATAGCTTTATGACCTCAGTATCACTCCAGGCGTAGACCTCCGCGGTACGCCCCACAAAGAGGCGTTCGCCAAGCTCCTCCAGTGTCCGGGTCATGCTCAAGCCCCCTGGCGATTCGGCTGGCTCCACTATACGCGACAAGTACAGGCACTGTCAAAGACCGAGCATTCGAAGGATTCCCGGCGCCCGTGGAGTAACTGTAACCTGAGCGCACTGACTGCCCGCGAGGTGACGACTGTGGCTCAGGCCATTACCGGTGCTGACGACTATCTCTATCCTCACTTGGCCGCCGCCATGGAGCGTGCCGAGTGCATAAGGATGATCGTCGCATTTGTCATGGAGTCAGGGGCAAAGCTCGTCGCGCCCGACCTGAAACGGGCCGCGGCACGCGGAGTTCCCATACGGCTGCTCACCGGACAGTACCTGCAGGTCACTGAGCCGTCTGCCCTGTATCATCTCCGCACCGAGATGGGCAGCGCCATAGACATCCGGTTCTATGATGGAGACATTCGAGCTTTCCACCCCAAAGCCTACATCCTTGACTACCAGGGCGAGGCCGACGTCTTCGTGGGCTCGTCCAACCTATCGCGCTCTGCACTCACCACCGGAATCGAGTGGAACTACCAGTTTCGCAAAAGCGAGCATCCGCGCGAATATGCCGAGTTCAGCGACACATTCGAGGCGCTGTTCCACAGTCACTCCCAGCGTGTTACGCAAGAGCTACTGAAGTCGTACGCGCTCAAGTGGAAGAAGCCAGCGCTGGTATGCCGTGCAGAGGAAGATGTCGCATCGGCGCCCGACTCCACGCCCCGACCCCGCGGCGCGCAGATTGAGGCGCTCTACTACCTGCGGCGAGCCCGTGAGGAAGGCGTCGACAAGGGACTGGTAGTCGCAGCTACCGGTGTGGGCAAGACCCACCTGGCTGCCTTCGACTCGGCACAGTTTAGACGGGTCCTCTTTCTCGCCCACAGGCAGGAGATCGTAGACCAGGCCCATGAGGTATTCAGGTCCATTCGCCCGGAGTCCAGATTTGGGCTGTATACAGGTGAGCGCAAGGATGAAGACGCCGGCGTGTACTTCGCCACTGTGCAAACCCTGAGCCGCGACGAGCATCTGCAGGTCTTTCCTTCTGACTACTTCGACTATGTGGTGGTAGACGAGTTTCACCATGCGGCCGCCGACAGCTACCGCAAGGTGATCGACCACTTCCGACCCGGCTTTCTGCTGGGCATGACCGCGACTCCCTTCCGGATGGACAATAAGGACATCTTCA
This sequence comes from uncultured Clostridia bacterium, assembly GCA_964478095.1. GTDB lineage: Bacteria > Bacillota > DTU025 > DTU025 > DTU025 > UBA5389. The sequence continues at coordinate 3,353 of CAYZHL010000074.1, forward strand.
CTCTGTGCGAGGACAACGTCATATACGAGATCTCTCTCAAACAGTCAATCGAGCGCGACTTGTTGGCGCCGTTTCACTACTATGCAGTGTACGACCCAACCGACTACAGCGGCGTGCGAATGGCAAACGGGTCGTACGTCATAGAAGACCTGGAGCGGCAGTTGTCTCACAAAGAGCGAGCGGATCTCATACTCAAGCACTACACAAGGCTGGCAGGCGAACGTACCCTGGCATTCTGCGCGTCCATCAAGCACGCGGAGTACATGGCTGACTTCTTCACCGCGCGTGGAGTGCCGGCAGCGGCTGTTCACAGCGAGCAGGCTGTCACAGGCAACGTGCTCGACAGGGCGACCGTCATTGACCAGCTCGAGTGCGGTCGGCTCAAGGCGGTCTTTGCAGTAGACATGTTCAACGAGGGTGTCGACATTCCATCGCTCGATACGGTCATGTTCCTCCGGCCCACGGAGTCCTGCGTAGTCTTCCTGCAGCAATTAGGGCGCGGCCTGCGCAAGTATCCCGCAAAGAGCCATTGCACCATAATCGATTTCATCGGGAACTACAAGAGAGCGCACTACCTACCCCGTCTCCTCGCTGGAGAGAACCCGTGGGCGGATCGACCGACCGCATCCAGACGCGTGCAGGAGTATGAGTTCCCCGAAGGGTGCTCCGTCAATTTCGACCTCAGGGTGATCGAGCTCTTCGACGAGCTGGCCGCACGCGACCCGCTGCCGGTCAGGATGCTCGATACCTACTGGCGAATTAGGCACTCGCTGGGTAGGCGGCCCACTAGACTGGACATCTATCAGGGCAGCGACATACCTATCAGAGAATACCTCAAGCGCGGATGGCTGAGATTCCTCGAATCTGCGGGCGATCTCGACGCCGAGGAAGCGATTTGGCTGGGCCAGCCGGCAGAGGAGTTCCTCAGAGAAGTGGAACGTACGCACCTGACCAAGGCCTACAAACTGCCCACAATAGGCGCGTTCCTCAGAGACGACGGCGGCATGTCCGGCAAGGTGGGTGTGGATGAGATAGGCCGTAGCATGATGCACTTCTACGTCGATCATCCATTGCACCAAAAGGACCTGAACAACGACAGCAACCGAGGTTGGCGGCAATGGAGTGTGGATGATTTCACCAGGCTGGCGCGGCGGAATCCCGTCACCTTCCTGTGTCGGGGACGATTCTTCAAGTACGATGAAGTCGACCGTGTGATGCACGTCAGCCCGAAGATTCACGCGCACCTCACCCCCAGGTTCGCGTCGCACGTGCAGGTCATCCTTGAATTCAGACGAATAGACTATTTCCGCCGCAGGTTCAGAGACTGACAGCGAAGGACTGATACTATTGCCCGAATGCGCATTCTGCAACATCCCTGAAGACGAAGTAATCGCCCAGAACGACCTGGCACTGGCTTTCTTCGACAGATATCCGGTGAACAGGGGCCACGTGCTGATCATACCCAGGCGCCACGTAGCTACCTACTTCGATGCCACACCGAGTGAG
>CAYZHL010000074.1:4869-8874 GCA_964478095.1 uncultured Clostridia bacterium
TCCCGACGGCTACAACATCGGAGTGAACGTGGGCACCGCCGCCGGCCAGACCATCTTCCACCTTCACGTACACCTGATCCCGAGGTACGTGGGGGACGTTGCCGACCCTCGCGGCGGCGTGCGGAAGATCAAGAAGAGCCTAGTGCCATACGCTGGGGAGGGCGAGTAGACATGGGGCTAGATTACGACAAGCTGGTCAGAGACAGGATCCCGGAGATCATAGAGTCATCGGGGAAAAGAGCCGTAACACGCGTTGCCGAGGGCGCCGAATACCTGCACTACCTCCGCAGGAAGCTGTCAGAGGAGGTAGATGAATACATGGCCAGCGAGGATGCCGAAGAACTCGCCGACATACTCGAAGTCGTCTCGGCGCTCGGGCGCCAGGCGGGCGTGCCATTGAGCAGACTCATCGAAATCGCCGACGACAAACGACGAGCCAGAGGAGGGTTTGACAGCCGAATCCTGTTGATCCGCGTGGAAGACTAGCTGTTGAGGGAGACCCGTAGGCAAATGCGGGAGCCAGTGCTATGCCTCAGGCCCTACTCCGGCCTCCCTGAAAACCCGTAGGTATGGGAGATATGCGAAACGGCGGCGGAGCTGATGGCGCATGCGAAGGTGGGCTGTGGGACTGGTGGTAAAAACTAGGTGTCGATATTATAGACGCTTTTTGGGCGATGTGTCGATTTTTTCGACGATGGCTGCTGCATAATCGGGCGCATGGGTGTATACGATGCGCGGGGCGAAGCCAATGTAACATATGCGCCTATTTCGACTGGCTAAAGGCGGCATAACCTAGCACTCTGTCCCAGATGTTAGCCATAAATCCCCGCCATCAGCCGTTACAGCTATCCGAACCTGCTACCTTTCGCTTTTATGCGGCTATGCGTTGTGTTATGCATCAACCATTGTCCAGATTCTCGACACGTCCGGGGAAATGCGTCGATTATGTCGACACATCCCAAAAGGCCAGGCAAACAGGCCTTTCACCCCAAACAGGCAGCGTGCGGCATGTATACGCTCCCAAGTCGATGACTATCCAGAACAGATCGTCAGCCATACAAGATCGACTACCAGGAATCGAGCTGAATGGGAGGATCCGGAGGCAAAGGCTTCGGAATGAAGGCCATGCAGTCTCCCTCACCCTCAAACTCCCCGCAGCGCAGTGCATCGAACGCAATTGGCGCAGGCCTTAACTAGCCAGCCTAGGTCAGACGTCAATTATGGTCTACCCGCGTTTTCTAGAATAAGCAATCGCCTTTTGGGGGCATCGTCGACCTAGCGTCGTCCGTGTCGTCAGTCACCACGTACCCCATCGCCTTGTATCCCCTTAGGCGTCTGCCGTACATTCGCCCGAGCACGGGCACGTTGGCATCCACGTAGTCATACACCTGCACTACGCGCTTTCCTTCGTATGAGCGGTAAAGACGCCCCGCATACTGCTGAAGCGTGCCTTTCCACGATATCGGGAGTGCGAGGAATAGCGTGTCGAGTCGCGCATCGTCGAATCCCTCCCCTGCATATCGCCCGGTGGCCACGATCACGCGCTCCTCCGAGTCAGGCACTGCAGCGAGCGTCGCAGCAATCTGCTGCCTCTGCCTGTCCGTGCGCCCGCCGCGCAGCACGACTATGTTGGCGACATGCCCCTTGAGTCCTTCGACCAGCTCCTTCAGATGGGCAGTGCGCTCCGTCAGCACCAGGGGCGATCGACCAGACCGGACAGCCTGTATTGCATCGGCGAGTATCATAGCATTACGTTCGGAGTCTGCGGAGAGCATACCATAGATCTGTTGTATGGTGGCATCGGCCGCATCGTCAGGCAGCCGAAACTGGGTGACCCGAGGTATCACCACATGCTCAAGAGAGCCGCGCAATGCCATGCGCGGACTGAGGCGCACTCTCAGCGGCCCGCATTGCATCACTATGATAGGATGACGCCCGTCCTTCCGAATCGGGGTAGCAGTCAGGCCCAGTATATACCTGGCCTTCACGCTCTTCATCACCTGTTCAAAGCTGACAGCCGAAATGTGATGACACTCATCCACAACCACGTGGCCGTATGTCGCCACTATGTCGTCCACCTCACCGCCGCGGTTGAGGGTCTGTATCATGCCCACATCCAGTAGACCCGTAGGATTGACCTTGCCCCCGCCTATCTGCCCTATTGAGTCAGACGGCAGCCCCAAGAATGCAGACAACTGCGCTCGCCACTGATCTAGGAGCTGCCTCCGGTGGACCAGGACTAGTGTGTTCACCTTGCGATGTGCGATCATCCTGGCCGCGACGACCGTCTTGCCAAAACCTGTAGGTGCGCTGAACACACCGTCATCGAACGACATGAGCACCCGGACCGCGTCTTCCTGGCGAGGACTGAGCTGCCCAAGAAACGCGAAGCCCTGGGGGACTCCATCGTACCTTTGGTCCTGAACCACCGGCGATATGCCGTGTTCCGATAGCAGGTCAATGGCCTGATCCAGGCAACCGCGGGGAAGCGCCGCGTACTCCGGAAAGTCATCAGCGCAGCAGATGACATGGGGCTTGCCGAAGGTGGAGAGACGCATCCTCTGCGCGCTGTAGAATTCCGGGTTCTGAAACGCCGCCAGGCGACGCAGACGCGTAATCATCGCTGGCGGCAATCCCTGCTTGTCGACGTACACCAGGTTCGCCCGAACCACGCGAACACTCTTGGGCAGCGGGCCCGGGATCGGCTTGTTCGTCTCGCGCCGCGGCGGCGGGAAGAGCCATGGATCAGTCGCCGCAGCAGCATTATCGCCGTCACCAGGCGCATCGACCACACTCGCCGGAACACCTGTGATGCCGTCGTCGACTGCAGCTCTCTGTACAAGCTCAAGAGCAGCTTGAGCGCTCATTCGGCGCACCTGCGAAAGATAGGCCCACTGATCGGCGTACGGCTCGAAGCTGCGACTCACGAACACGCTATTGCCCAGCTTGCGCGGGCCATGCTGGAGCGGCAATGCAATCAAATTGCCGAACCCGCCCTTGGGCATGGTGCTCTGGTTGGGGAAGAACCGGTCATACGACGCGAAGCTCATCTGGCATCGACCGTCCATGGCACGAGTTAGAATCGCAGCGCCAAGGTCCCGGGCAGCAGCAGCCGATGCCGGGGCATCGAAGAATATCCACACATGGCCGCCCCTGCCTGAACGGGAGCGTTCAAGGTACGCAGGCGCTCCCATCGCATCACTGGCACTCACGAATGCCAGCGAGTCATCCTGCCAGGAGTTCCCGTCGAAATCCACAGCCAAGAACCAGCACATTTCGTCGAGCAACAATGGATAGACACCAATTGTTGGCTTCGCTGATAGATGATCGATCACAGCCTGATCGGAAATAGGCCTGTATGAGGAATTTTCGCATCCCGCGCAAGGCTTGTGGCAGAGGCGAGGATTCCATTCGTTGGCGCAGGCTCTCACACTCTGAAACGAGTCTTCTGACCTCCGTCTCCAACATCTCGATGCTCTTCATACGGACACCACCCAGTCGTCAGGCGCTTTTTTCCTGCCGATGCACCTACTACTGTTGCTAGCGTGCCCCCGGTCCATCCAGTTGCCTTCACTGTACATGACGCATGCCGTTACTGTCAAAACCTACACCCGGCCGTCCCGCTCGACGCGGGGCCGAAGGCAACGGTTTCGGCGCAGGCGCCCTAGCTGGGGTTTTCGCAGCACCGGGTCTCACGCGGCCCGGCGGCGGCAATTCGACTGGCAGCGACCGCGGGTGACCACGGCCGGCGCCCGACCAGGCGATTACTCCCCTGGCCGGGCCGGTCGTGCTGGTCGGTTGGTCCGCCTCGGAATGCCTCGCGATTCAGGTGTGGGGGTGACAAAGACTGAGCAGCTATGCAACCGCGGAGGATCGCGCTTCAGGGTCGCCGGCGGTTCGAAGGAGATTCGCGGCGACTAGACCCCGGGGCAAGTTGGAGCTGCGTTCACCGGGAATCCTACCTCTATGCTGCACACTCTGTCCAGACGTATCAGTGCGCACTGA
>CAYZHL010000074.1:8884-10536 GCA_964478095.1 uncultured Clostridia bacterium
CCCCTTCTTCGCCAAACAGCTTGATGACTATCCCCGGGCATGGGTTGAACGCCGCAAGAGACAGAAACCCACCGCCGACGCCCACGATCCTCGCGTTGCACGCCTTCTTGCAGCACTTGCCGCATTCGAACTCCACAGCCACAAGCTGACACGGATCCGGGCACTGGCTCATAAAGACTCCGATGGGGTGCCTGTTCAGAGCTTCCGCGGAGAACACCTCGGCCTCCTGGGAGGTTGGAGTATCCATCATCTGCCGCCACCTTTCAGCGTTCTCGGCCCTTGTAGGGCCATACTACCAACAAGGTATGCTACGGCAGCGAAGTCTCACCCCTGCGTGTTGTCACGATTTGCACGATCAGCGTGGAAAGGCCGGGCCCCCCTTCATGGATTGCCCGGCCTTCGCAGTGCCAATATGACTACCTGACCGAAAACGCCGCGCCCACCTCGTAGGAATCCCACATCTGAGGATGCTCCGGCTGATTCTCGCGCGCTGCCATAAAGACATGCATCTCTCTGGCGCTTATCTTGCCGTCGCCGTTCGAATCGGCGTTGACCACGGCGCCGGTGATCGTTTTGCCGGCTAAGGCGCTGATTACGTAGTAGTTGTACTCACCGTGATGGTATTTTGCACCGTTGTAAGTCTCCTGCTCTACGTCTGCCCTGTGCGCATTCTCGTTTGACATGCATGCGGCGGACACGAAACTCTTGTTGTTCTCGAGGTCGTCCACAAAGCCGCCGCTTCTGCACTGCTGCATGAAGATGGCCCTCTCCTTGCATGGCAGCAGGTTTAGCCTGCTGGCGAAGTTCGAATCATAGCAGACCCCATCCCTCAGGCAGAAGTAGGCCGGATTGCTGCCTCCCCCGTGATCGAACACCCATACAAAAAGGCTGTCGAGGGAGGTGATCTTGTTCACGCCTATTGACGGATCGCCGTTTTTGAGCCCGTTTAGGACCTTGTTCACCCATGCCACCGTAGCCGGGAAATCGGTGACCTTACCAGCATGCTGGTAACTGGGATTCGCCGATACATGGTCATTGCCCCAGCCGTACAGCACATAGATGTTGTTCTCCTTGTAGCCTGCCGCCAGCAGTGCCTTGTACATCCACACTGTATCGTTCCAGAACTCGTCATAGCCGCTTTCCGCTACGTCACCGCATATGAGCAAGGCATAATCCCTGGCAAGTGCAGTTATGGGGCCGATCACGATGTCTTTGGCTTTCCATATCGGCGCCAACTGCGGTGCAGTGAGCACCTTAAGGTCGGGCTTCAGAATCCTTATGCTCCTGTCAGAAGGTGTTAGCACCCTCACCTCGTTGTCCCTGATGACTATTCCCATGGGGTCCGGAGCCTGGAGGTCTATGGCTTTGGTGTTCAGCCTGAGCGCCGAATCGAACAACCGCAGTTGGCTGTTCTCGGCATCCAGAACATAGAGGTTGCCCCCGGCAGACTGCATGGCCGCGGGTCTATCGCCCGGCGACCATGCCTGCATGACCGCCGTATTCGATGCCGGATCCACGGCAAAGATCGAGCTTGAATAGCCCGCCGACATCGCAACGTAAACATACCTGCCATCGAAAGCAACGCTCGAAAGTCTACCGCTCCGGACTACGTCGCCCGCCATCAGGTTCCCGTAGTCCGTAGACTTCAGATC
>CAYZHL010000075.1:0-6551 GCA_964478095.1 uncultured Clostridia bacterium
CTTGATGAAACGCTCCTCTGCGGCGAGGAATCCAGCTAACCGGCCTGTGCCTACCCCAAAGGAGGAAGAGGTGCGTATCGTCTCGAATATCAGCGCATCGATGCAGTAGTTTATCTCACAGGTGGTGGACTCATTGAGCGCTTACGAGACCTTGCTTCGCCTCGCAACGCCAAGACCCAACGGTTCAGGGGCTTGTGAGCGCACGGCTCGCATGATCGCCGATCGCCTGCAGGGTCTCGGCTGCGAGTTCATTGGCGGTGAGGAACCCTTCTGCTACTGGGAGAGCTCAGGCACTTTTCTGTCTAGATACCCAGCTTCCGAATCGGCGATACGGCTATACCAGGATGTCCTGGCCGCTCTGAGGCTTGCGCCTGCAATATACCGGCCGGATCCATATTTGATGACGCGGGTCGCTTGCCTGCGTGCCGGTGTAGGGCAGTGACGGTGGGATATGCTGATCCCAGGGCGCCGGGCACATACCATAATCTGTCCGACAACGTGCGCCAAGTTGTCCGCGAGAAACTGTAGCTAACAAAACCGAGACCGAAATCATGCCACCTTGAAGTACGCCCCGGCGCGGCGTCTGACCTTACTCGGCGTATTGCAGGCGTAGACGTGAACCTTGCGGATCCTCTGGCGCGGTTCTTTAGTAGTTGAATGCGCACTGGGCAAGCAACATGACAGTGAACATCCCGCTCGGGGATTCGCCTTGCCCTAGGCCTTCCTCGTTGGGCGTTAAAGCGGTCGTACGCAGGGAGATGACGCCAAACCTGCGTCTAGCAGGGCCTCATCGCACCTGCCGGAAAACCGTACGGTCGGCAACTACCACAACGGAGTGATGGTCATTCGGTGCCGCTGAGGTACTGAGCCGCGACAACAGGAGAGCGGACGCCACGGTATACCTCAAGGCAGCGTAGTTTCGGTACCGGGTTGGTTAGCCATAGCAACAGCCGTGCTATCCCAGGCCGTCGGCGGCACAACTCGCTGGCGTTCTGCAGCGATAGCACCACATAGCCCATACAATTCGTGCCATAGCTAGTGACGAATGACAAACATTGTCGTACAATTGGGCCGAGTATTCTGTGTGCAGCGACCGCCCAAAGTGCCTGTATAACACAGGGTAGCACGGGCTAGAGAATCCTGGACGGATTGATGAAAATCCATCTTTACTAATCACCAAAAGCAGGGTAAGATGGAAGAGAAGTAATTCGTTGGAACTAGTCTGGGAGGGGAGGTGTTACCGCTGATAGTTGATACGGACGGCGACCGAGCCCTGCTGGAGCAGATGGTTGTGGATGCGTGCTCATCCGGGATGATTGACGTCGCGGTGTTTCTGATGAAACTAATGGTGATGGACCGCGCTCCTGGCCTGTACGGGGAGTCCACCGGCCATCTGCCGACTGAGGTGACTTGCGAACTCCAGAGGATAGTGTGCGAGGACGGCTGGCGCGGGATTGAGGCCATCCAGGCCAGAATGGACCAGATGGTAGCTTCGAAGAGAGCGGGGGTTTGCAGCTAGGTTCGACTGTCGGGCGACTTTGCCGCTTGGTGACTTGCGCGGAGGATGCATCATGGCGCCCAAGATTGATACACGAGAGGTTGGTCACGATTGCCGAACAACACACGAACAACCAGCGGAGAGAATGTCGAAATCATCGTACTTGTCATCTCTGTGGCGAAGTGGGTGGCGCTTGCCGGCATCGCCGGCGCCTTAGGCGGCGCCGCGGTCTCCGCGTTTCTGACGCTGCTGGAATGGGGAGTGGAGCATGCTGGGCACATAGGCCCCTGGTGGTTCATGCTTCCCGTTGCGGGGCTGGTGGGAGCGGCGCTTATCCACTACGTGTCTCCCGAATCATACGGTCACGGCACAGAGGCGGTAATACGGGCAGTGAACGAACGCGATGGGGAGATACCGCTGCACGTGGCGCCGATTAAGGCATTGGCGACCATGATCAGCATCTCCTTTGGGGCGTCGGCCGGGAAGGAAGGGCCTGCAGCGCAGATAGCGGGCGCTGTCATCTCTCAGGCTGGGCGCGCCCTCGGGCTTTCGGCCCAGGACAGGCGCAGGCTCACCATGTGTGCGCTGGCCGCTGCATTCGGCGTTGCGATGGGGACTCCCGTGGCGGGGGCTCTATTTGCTATTGAGGCGCTGAGAATGGGCGATCCTTTTCATCTGGGGATTCTGCCGGCTGCGATTGCGTCCTCGGTATCCTGCGCAGTCGCCCGTCGGCTCGGGTGGTGGCGCCCACTCGCTGCGATGCTGCCCGTGCCGGCCGTCAACGCGCTCACCATTGTGCAGGTAGCGGCCAGCGCCATCTGTCTTGGTCTGGTAGCATGGGTTTACATTGAAGCGGAGGAAGGCGCCGCGCGCCTGTTTCACAGGCTGCGCGTGCCGCCTCCGGTCAAAACGTTTGTAGGAGGCATCGTTCTCGTCCTCCTTGCACTAATCTTCTCCCGCGATTACCTCGGGCTCGGCGAGCACTTCATCGATCAGGCCTTAGAGGGAGCGCAGATCCCACTCTGGGCATTCGCGCTCAAGATACTGTTCGTATCGGTCACTCTGGGATCAGGCTTCAGTGGAGGCGCAATGACCCCGGTGTTCGTGATAGGCGCGACTGCGGGGAATGCCATCGGGCGCATGTTCGGCCTGGCGCCGGGGTTCGGCGCAGCAGTAGGAATAGCCGGCCTGCTGGGCGGCGCCGCAGATGCTCCGCTCGCAGCAGCGGCGCTCGGCCTGGAAGCTTTCGGGCCAGCGTTCGGCATATACGGGCTTGTTGCCGCAGTCGCATCATACACCGTGTCAGGCCACCGCAGCATCAACGGCACGCAACAGCTGGGCCGCCCCAAATCCACGGTCTTCAGAGTGGATGCCGGGCATACATGCGAGGAGCATGGGCATGTGGAGATCGATCCCCGCGTCGCGCGGCGGTTTCCATGGCTCAGGCGATAGTAGCGCCGCCCATGACGGCCTGCGCCAGGGCCACCGATAGATATCCGGCAAATGTGGCGAAAGCGCCGCCTGTAGCGGCTTTCCCGCCGATTTCATGTACGCTTTCGCACGCAAGCTCCCCGTCGAGGGGAGCTTTGGCTATCAGCTCAAGCGACTCGCTGTCGGCAATACCGGCCATCACCATGTTGCAGGCATGCATGGGCCAGGGTCGCGCCGCGTGGGCGCATCCGGCGCCTGGGTAGTCGCCATGCGCGACACGGTAAGGGTTGTGTTCCGACGACACGTACTTGACGGTATTGACGTACCGGATATCATCGCGGTCGATGAAGTCGTAATACGGAAGCAGTAAGAGGCTTCCCGGCGGGTCGTCATACAGCTCGAACCCGCCCCGGAGATCGGCGGACCACACGAACATCGGCCCGAACGGACCCTCCGCCACAAGCCGCTCACATATGTCCGTGCGGATCTGTTGTGCCGTGCCGGCATATCTTGAGGCGGCAACATCGTCGCCGACCTTTCGCGCGATCTCCGCAAGAGACGAAAATGCTCTCCAGAGCAAGGCGTTGTCGTAGGTGAGATACGGGTACCTGACCGGATCGTCGCTGGGATCCAGGAATGTGCGGTACAGGGCGGCTTCCGGATGGCGCAGCCCGGACAGGGTCTCCTCGAATTTGGCCAGGCCGGCGCGGACTGCCGGCTCTCGGAGTATGGATACGTCGCCGGTGCGCTGCACGTAGTCTCCCAGCGCAACTTGGTACGAGGCGTGCTGATCCAGCTCGAAGCCGGGGTACAGCAACACGCCGTCAATATAGTGGGCGTGGATTCCCATATTCGCAGTATGCCTCGAATAACCTGTGACCAGCACTTCTCGGGCGAAGGCAGGGTCGGACGCAAGCATGGCGGGGAACGCCCAGAGAAACGTGTCGCGGGGCCAGAAGGCGGCAGAGACGTAATACCGCGGGCTCCGCGAGGTCAGCATCACCAACTCCTCAGTGTCGATCGCTCTCCCATGGGCGAAGAAGCGGCAGAAGTGCAGATTGTAGTCGGCCCTGGGCATCGCGCCCGGGGCCCTGTCGCTCATCGCGCCCGGGACGCGACTGCTGTGCGACCTGCTCTTGAGCCAGCCAAGGGTGTGCGCCAGCGCGGCCTGGTAGCCGACGCGTCTCAGGTGCACGCTGGTGGTAGCAGCGCCGTCGGGATCGGCGTTGGCGCCAAACCAGAAGTCAGCTGCCCACGTTTGCCCAGGCTCAAGAGCGGCTCGGGTCCACACCGAGAAGCCGATTTCCCCGGAGCCGTCTGCCGGTTCCTGCACCGCTTCGGCCGGCGTCCCGTCGCTTCCGCTGAGCGCCCACTCCATGGGCCGGCTGCACGCTACGGCCAGTGCCGCTACGCTCGATGCGCCCCTGGCCTCCAACACCAGCGACTTGGTCCAGCCCGAGTAGAAGGCGTGGTTCACCACATGCATGGCTCGCCTGGTGAACACCGTGTTCAGGGTTGTGCCCCAACGTCCGGCCAACCCCACCCTGAAGTGGGCGGCGTGGCCGTGGGCAGGCTGCGCCAGGTCCGCGAGCTCGAGCCTGACGACGAACCCTCGTTCTCCCACGGGAGCGCAGATGATCAGCGTGAGGGTGCACTGGTCTCCCGACGCCGTCAGAACCCGGGTTCGCGCGCACGGTATCCAGTCTCCCATGCGCTCCCACGCAAAACATGGCCCCAGCTTGGCGGCTTCGCCTTCGTTACCCGCGATGTGCGGCGCGAGGAAGGGAACCCGCTCGGGCCTTCCGTGCCCTGGCGGCTTTTCCGGGCCGACCCACTCCACAAGCCCTCTGGAGCCCATGTGTATCAGATTGAGAGTGGCTATACCGGCATCAGCCCGCGAGATATCGGGAAGCGATACCCATTCGTTGCCTGTGACCATGGGCGACTCGACATCTTCCATCTCCTCGGGCACGGTGAGGATCCGTTCGCCTTCAGACTGCATTGGGTCAACAGCCCTCCTCTTTGATATGCCAACCGGCGCTGACCGGCCCCATGGGGACGAATATGCGCTTGAAGGCTTCGGCCATCGCATATCCGCTCCTTTCCCCGGCCGACTGGGCTTCCTGGCGCAGTGAGCGGGCGGTGTCGTCCCATATGGATTCCCATTGACTGCGATGCTGGCGTAGCGCGGAGAGTTTGGTGTCGAATGCGCTCGAGATGTCGACGTAGTAGTCCGGCAAATCCGTGTTGAAGAGCAGGATTTCAGCTATTGTGCACGGTTCAAGCCCGTCGCGGAGAAGGTCGGAGTAGTAATGGGGCAGCCTGGCCGCGAGCCTCGCGTCAAGGGCCGCGAAGCCTATGGCGCGATGGTCAGGGTGCAGCTCATACCTGCGCCACGGGTCGAAAGTGATCAGCCGGTCCGGCCGAGTCTGCCTGTACGCGCGGGCCAGTTCGCGGCGGAGCGAATGGTCGGCATAAAGCTCCCCGTCTTCCTTCCCCAGGAAGACTATGCCTGATAGCCCCAGAGTCTGCCCCGCCCTGCGAGACTCCGCTCGTCTGAGAGCGGCCAGCGATTCCCGGGATACCGCAGGGTCATGCGTGCCCCGGTCGCCGTCGGTGGCAATGACGAGCCGCACATCCCATCCGGCGCGCACCATGGCGACTGCCGATCCACCGCAGAAAAACTCCAGATCATCGGGGTGAGCGCATACGGCAAGCGCTACCTTTCCCAAGTGTCATTCCTCTCTTTCGTTGACTGCTCAACACCGCGCTGCCGGGCCATTTGCGCTGACCGGTACATGGCCGGCAGATACTTGCGATACAGCGGAAGGTTGAACCGCAGGGGGTTGTCGGCACGGAACTTGTGGAGCAGCGGAATGTCTATTTGGGCCAGCACTATCTCCTCGGTATCGTAAGTGCCGGCCTGGGCCAGCATGCCGTCGCCGCCGGGCGACAGCTCCAGGGGAGCCAGGATTGCGCTGCGACCGGTGAAGGTCTGGCCTGCGAACGATCCCACCATGCACGCTCCGATGCCGTAGACTTGCGATTCTTGCACTCGGGGCCAGATCCCGCGGAGCGTGTACCAGAGATTGTAAGGCTCGTTGTTGGCCGACGGGACGATCACTAGGTCTGCTCCGGAAAGGCGTGCTATGCGGAATGTTTCGAAGTAAGTCGCGTCCATGCATATGGGCACAGCTGCGATGACTCCCCCGATGCTGAAGGTGGACGCCGAGTCGCCAGGTGTTATGCCCCAGCCCGATTCGACAGGCATGAGATGGGTCTTGTGGTACCTGCCGGCCAATTCCCCGCCGGGGCCGAATACGTAGCCCAGCGAACGCATGGCACTGCGATTCACAGTCTCGTCCGGGAGCACCATGCTGCCTGACACAATGTAGATGCCCAGTTCGCGCGAGACCGAGGAGAACGCCGCGCGATACGCCCTGTCGGCATATGGCCCGATAAACCTGAACACGTCCAGAACGTCTCCGCTCGGCCCCACAGCCTCATCCAGCGAGCCGGCGTGGGAAAGGGTCTTTTCGATGCCTGGAATCATGCCCAAAAGGGGTAGGCCGCTGTACTCAGGGAACGCCACGATGTCGGCGCCGGCTGCGGCAGCTTTCGC
>CAYZHL010000075.1:6561-9013 GCA_964478095.1 uncultured Clostridia bacterium
TGCTTGAACCTATCATCTGCCTGCCCAAGCCAGACGGCCCGGCGGGAGATGCGCTCGGGATCAGACGAGTGAGCTAGCATAGCGCTTGCGATTCTGGTTTTGATGGCGTCTATCACCGATCCCACCTGTCACAGCCTCCCATCGGGCTTAACGCGCGTCGGACGCCCTACTAGATACGCGTCGGCCAGTCGCGCTTCGTAGAGGCCGATGTTGAAGAGCTCGAATATCGGAAACGCGCGCCGGGCGGCCTCGAGGGCAGCCGGATCGAGTAAGGTAATGATCTCGCCCTCGATCGACTCGCTAGTGACCTCGCTGAGCACGCCACGCCCATCCGGCATCAACTCAACCGGGCCGAAGACGCGCGAACGGCCCTGGTAGGTGGTGCCGAGCCACCGCCCCGCCAGGGAGGCTTCGACACCGAACACCTGGTTCTGCTGGACGACCTGCCACAGCCCGCGGGTTTGATGCCACACGGAATAGGGCGCCGGCACCGCGGTGGGAGCCAGGATAGTATCGACGCCCAGAAGCGCGAGAATGCGCCCGACCTCCGGGTACCATGCGTCAGTCCCGACGGCGATGCCCACTCTATGACCACACACGTCTACCACTGCAAGGTCAGCCCCTCCCGCCATGCCTGCCTGATCCTCAGCTTCTGACACGTGGGTCTGGAGCTGGGCTAGGGCGATATCGCCGTCGGGTGAGAAGAGCGGAGCGCAATGCTCGAACCCTCCGACGCAAGGCGCGATGAACGTACCTGGGCAGAGATATATCCTGTTGGAGAGTGCGGCGGCAGCGAAGAAGTCCATCCACAGTGAGAACCCGTCCGTCCCGACAAGCCTGGCGAGCTCGAACGGACTACACGGTGAACGCCCTTCCGCTTCGAGCTGGAGCGCGGGCCCGATCATCACGGAGTACGCCGGCAGCACGATCAGGGATGCGCCCGCCTGCGCGAGCGCCGACACCCTCGCAGTCAAGAAAACGCGGAAATCGTGAGCGGACTCGAATCCGGAAGGGTCTATCTGAAGAAGGCCGCAGGCTATGTGAGACATGGAGGTCACCTCCTCAGAAAGATTACACACTTTTCGCCCCGTTCCTGCAGCCCGGAGGTGGAAGTTGCGCTGAGACGCGTTGCGGGGCTATAATTGGGTTAATTCTCTCTTGGATTTATTACTATCGAGGTGAGTTTCGTGCTTCGCACACACACTTGCGGAGAACTGAGAGCCGTCCATACGGGCCAAACAGTCACCCTATGCGGTTGGGCCCATTCAGTGCGCGACCATGGTGGTCTGGTCTTCATCACCCTGCGCGATAGGTATGGCTTCACCCAGGTTGTGGTGGAGCCCGGCGCCTCGCAGAGCGCTGCCGAATGTGCGCGCGGTATACACCGCGAAAGCGTGTTGCGAGTTCGGGGCACGGTGTCGCAGCGCCCCGAAGGCACCTGGAACAACGCAATCGCCACGGGACAGATCGAGGTCATCGCCAGCGACATCGACATCATGAGCGACGCAGCGCCCATTCTGCCGGTAGACGTATCCGAGGACAAGCTGGCCAATGAGGAAGCCAGGCTGAGGTACAGGTATATCGACCTCAGACGCCATTCGCTGCAGGCCAACATGCATGCGCGTCATCGGGCGGCGTTAGCTGTGCGTAACTGGCTGGAAACGCAGGATTTCGTTGAGATCCAGACCCCTCTGTTTGTCCGCAGCACGCCCGAGGGCGCGAGAGACTTCGTTGTGCCCAGCCGGAACTTCCCGGGCATGTTTTACGCGCTTCCTCAGAGCCCTCAGCTGTACAAGCAACTGCTGATGATAGCGGGCTTCGATCGCTACTTCCAGCTGGCCCCCTGCTTCCGCGACGAAGACCAGCGGGCGGATAGGCAGTTGGTTCATACCCAGATTGACCTGGAGATGAGTTTTTGCGACGAGGAAGACGTGTTCGCCATAGTCGAGGGGATCATCTCCGCAGCGTTCAAAGCGGTGAACGGCCTGGAAGTGAAGGGCCCGTTCCCGAGGCTCAGCTACGACGAGGCCATGGAGAGGTTCGGCTCCGACAAGCCCGACCTCAGGTTCGGCATGGAGATGCGTGATCTCACGGATCTGGTGACTGAGTCGGACTTCAGCATCTTCCGAGAGGTGTGCGCTTCAGGCGGTCGCGTGCGCGGTTTGGCCGCCGCGGGCTGTGCCCACTTCAGTCGGAAGGAGACGGATGAACTCGCGGACATTGCCAAGATATACAAGGCAAAGGGGATCATCACGCTCAAGGTCGAAGAGGGGCAGGTCAAAGGGAGTGTCGCCAAGTATCTGTCGGAGGACGCCCAGCGCGAGATCGTGAAGCGGTTGCAGGCGGCAGACGGCGACCTCATCATCATGGTTGCTGATGACCACGAAGTATCGGCAGTCTCTCTGGGCCAGGTCAGGCGTTTTCTCGGACGCAAGCTCGGCCTGATCCGGGA
>CAYZHL010000075.1:9033-9463 GCA_964478095.1 uncultured Clostridia bacterium
CCCTGACGAGAATCGCTGGGAGGCCAAGCATCACATATTTACCCAACCTCGCGAGCAGGACTTGCCCATACTGGAATCGGATCCCGCAGGGGTGAAGGGGCGCCTGTACGACCTGGTGCTCAACGGGGTCGAGATGGGCAGCGGGAGCATCCGCATAAACAAGCCCGACCTGCAGAAGAGGGTCATGAAGATCATAGGCACAACCGCAGAGGATGCCGAGCGCAAGTTCGGATTTCTCCTGCGCGCCTATGAATACGGCGGGCCGGTGCACGGCGGATTGGCCATCGGGTTCGATAGGCTCATCGCGGTGATACTGGGCCTGGAGAACCTGAGGGACGTAATCGCTTTCCCGCAGAACGCCGCCGGAGTGTCTCTAGTGGACGACTGCCCCAACGAGATAGACGCAAAGCAGTGGCAAGAACTGCACATC
>CAYZHL010000075.1:9579-10489 GCA_964478095.1 uncultured Clostridia bacterium
TGAATCCGCTTCATGCGCAGCCTGCCAGTGATCGGCGTATCGGGTCCGTGCGTTTCACGCAAGTGGAAGCACGGACTAGCCTTATAATGGCAATGATGGCGACAGGGTGGTTCGGGCAGCGAATACCATGATGGCTACGGGGGTGGAGGTTTCCATGGAAAAGCAGTTGGGTCTGGACATGCGCGAAGGGCTCACATTCGACGATGTGCTTCTAGTTCCGGCGATGTCCGAAGTGCTTCCGGG
This sequence comes from uncultured Clostridia bacterium, assembly GCA_964478095.1. Taxonomy (GTDB): domain Bacteria; phylum Bacillota; class DTU025; order DTU025; family DTU025; genus UBA5389. Next base: position 9,823 of record CAYZHL010000075.1, read on the forward strand.
GCAGGTGGATGTGAGCACGCGTCTGACTGAGGCTATGACGCTCAACACGCCGCTGCTTTCGGCGGCGATGGATACAGTCACCGAGTCCAGGATGGCCGTGGCGATGGCGCGCGAGGGCGGGATGGGCGTGATCCACAAGAGCATGTCCATTCAAGCTCAGGCCGCCGAGGTAGACAAGGTGAAGCGATCAGAACACGGGATAATCGTCGACCCCATATTCCTGCCTCCTGACGCGTCTATCAGAGAAGCGCTTGGGATTATGGAACGTTATCATATCTCGGGCGTCCCAATAACCGAACACGGCAAGCTGGTTGGGATTCTCACCAACCGTGACCTAAGGTTCGAGACGGAGTTCGATCGACCGGTGTCTATGGCGATGACTCGCGACAACCTGATCACGGCGCCTGTAGGCACTACAGTCGATCAGGCCGTGGAGATCCTCAAGCGCCACACAGTGGAGAAGCTCCCGCTTGTCGATGAGGCGTTCAGGTTGCGCGGCCTGATCACAATAAAAGACATACTTAAGGCGAAGAAATACCCCAATTCCGCTAAAGACGAGCACGGGCGGCTTCGAGTGGCGGCGGCGGTGGGCGTGACGGGCGATACCATGGATAGGGCGGCTGGCCTCGTGGATGCCGGCGTGGACATGATCGTCGTGGATACAGCC
>CAYZHL010000076.1:0-2188 GCA_964478095.1 uncultured Clostridia bacterium
GGCCGGTATACTGAGGACGCAATGCGGGGCGGCGTTCGCTCAGAGGTCACCTCCGGGAAGGCGGAGGCGGACATAACTCTGAGGATGGATCCGCAGAATGTGGGCAAATGGCTATCGGTGGACGGATCGGTGCGTGGGGTTTTGGACGCGTACGGAGCAAACGGTATGCAGGTCGCCCTGGGGTACTCCGCAGCAGTCCAGGTCAAGCCGGTAGCAGGAACAACTCTTCGGCTGAGCTATGACCAGATGTCAGTGGAGGGGGCCTCGCCGTTCAGATTCGATGCGATCAGCCCATCCAGCAAGGTCGGCGCCAGGTTGACGTCGACTCTGGGTCCGTTGAGGCTCACAATGGCGACTGCGTATGACTTCAAGTATCAAGCGTACGACGCATTGACCTTGTCAGCGCAGGCTGAGGTCTCGAAAGGAGTATCAGTAGAGCTATCGGGCGGATATGACATACAGCGGGCGTCCCCCAAATCCCTGCTGGGTCGAGTGGTGATACAGCCGTCGCCCCAGTTTCAGCTCAGAGCCGGGGGATACTACGATTTCACGCGCGGCCAGATGACGCGGGTGGAGTCATCGGCCGATATGCGCCCTCTGCCTGATTGGCGTATACAGTGGGTTGCCGTGTACGACCTAGTAAAGGGAGGTCTCGTTAGGGGCGATGTGGGGATAACGCGCGACCTCCATTGCAGGGAGATAGCGGTAACGTATCAATACACCACAAAGCGCGTGTGGCTGGAATTCCGTCTCAAAGCCTTCCCGGGCACTCCTCTTGGGTTCGGGCTCGGCGAGGATGGAGTGATTTTCGGGCAGTGACTCGGCGTCATCAAGGGGGGAGCGGCACGTGAGCACGAAGCTGGTGAAGGCGGTCAGCGTTTCTGTGGCAGTGCTTATCGGCTGTGCGCTTGTGTACGCGTTCGTGATCAACCGACCGGGCCCGCCCGACGCCGACCTCGCAAGGGAAGGGGAGCGGGGCAGCAGGCAACCGGCCTCCCGCGACCTGTTGTTCGATGGTGTCGCGGTCGAGGGGAGAGAGGGCGGGGAACGGGCCTGGATGCTACGGGCAGCCCGGGTGGAGACAGGGGCCGGCGACGGTCGGGCAGAGATGTACCAGATTACGGAGGGCGAGATCTACCGCGGCGGCGAACCGTATCTGACTTTCAGCGCCGGCCGAGGCGTCTACGACAGCAAGACGGGCCAGTTGCGTCTGGACGGAGGGGTGAAAGTGGCGTCGGGCGGCAAGGACTTGCTTGCCACCGAGGGAGTTGTGTGGGATCCGAAGCAATCCAAGGTGCTCATACCTGGAAAGACAGAAATCGCAACGTCCGCCGGAGTGGTGACGGTCGGCCAGCTTGAAGTGGATATCGAAGCCGACAGAATGCATACCGCCGGCGACGTGATTGTGAGGGAGGCAGAAGGCAAGCAGAGCTACCGCGTGGACGGCGACGACATCAGCTTCAGCTCCGATGGGGAGTCTTTCGAGGCGCGAGGGGAGACCACTATCCAGTTCGAGCTGGACGATTCTGAGGACTAGCGTGGGGAGGCGAGGTACGTGAGGCGGGTCTTGCGATCGGGGATTGTGCTATTCGCGGTGGCGATGCTGGCGGTTTCCGTGCCGGCGCAGGCCAAGTCGGTCAAGGTTACGGGTTACCAGTCCGTTGTGCACAAGGGCGCGAAGGGCGACACAGTATTCGAGGGCGGGCTGAAGATAGAGTATGACGACATAGTGATTACGGCCGATCGAGCGACGGTGAACATGGACGCCGGAATTGCCAAGCTCACTGGGAAGGTAGCTCTTGTTCAGGGCGAGGTGACGATCGACTGTGATTCCATGGATCTGAACATTAAGAAGAAGATCGCGACGGTGACCGGCAGTGTTCGGCTGCAGAAGCGTGAGACACAAGTTGAGAAAGACGAGACGGGCAAGCCCAAGGTGTCGGTGATCACTCTGACCTGCGGCACTATGGAGATCTTCACAAATACGCAGGACTTCAACGCATTAGGGAACGTGTCGATGACCAGAGACAAGCAACGGGCCCAAGCTGCACAGGCGTCCTACAAGAACTCTGACAAGGTTCTGATTCTGACCGGGTCGGTGTTTATCGAGGGAGAGAACAAGGAGAGCATAAAGTGCGACCGTGCCGAGTTGCATACCGACCAGACGATCGTGGCGGCCGAAGGCTCC
>CAYZHL010000076.1:2198-7129 GCA_964478095.1 uncultured Clostridia bacterium
AGGATATTACATGCAGTGCGGCTACCCCCCATGCTATAATGCGAGTGAATGGGGGGGTTAGCTGGATGTACGCCCTTTTGAGAGGCGGGTTCATCCGCGACGTGGTCGCCGTTCTGATCATCACGGTGTTCGCAGGTTCCATTGCCGCGGCAACCGTGTCCGCTGCCGCCGATCGCTTCTTCGAGGACGCAGTGTCCGGCATTGTGGGCGATTACGGCGAGTACGACTTGATCATACATGTCCGACAGGAGGCCTGGCGAGAGGCGATTCGCGCCCTCGGCCAGATGCTTCGCCGGGAGTTTCCCGGCGCACGCATGAAGCAGAGTGTCACGGTCCTTTCACGCGCCAACTTCTTCGTATCATTGCCCCATGCGGACGAGGCTACCGTGACGCGGCTAACGCGCGCTGCGACGGAAGTCCCTGGGTTTGCAGGCTACACAATAGTGATTGAGCCCAAGGTCACGGTGAGCGGCGTGGGCGCTCGGGTGGCTCCGATCATCCGGCCCCAGCTGGCGTCGATCGAGGGCGTTCGGTTCGTTCTGAAAGACGGAGGCAATATCCACCTTGTGTGCGACTCAGGCGACTCGGCTCGTGCCGTGGCACAGACAGCCGAGACCATTCTCAGGCGTTACCATCTAGTCGATGTGAGGCCGGAGGGAGACGGTGCGCAGGACAGCGACCGCCAATCACTGATTGATAGGGTCATTGCAGGCGGCGGCGTTGCCTCAGTCCGTGACGTCACAGTCGACGGCGCCGCGCAGGAAGCGCGTGAACTCAGTCGGGCGCTTCGGGAGATGAAACGTTTCATACAGGCGTGGGCGCCGCAGGCCGTGATAACCCTGAAAGACGCAGATGTGCAGCCCGAAGAGAGCCTTGTGCTGTCGGCGACCCCCAGACGCCCCGGTTCAGCCGTCGGCGATGACGATATCGTGGTCGCCTTGACCGAGGCATCAGGATCCATGGCCCGAGGGATTGTGGCCAGCCCGGACGCATACAGCGCGACCGGCGAGCTTGCTGCATATGCGATGGACGGAGAGACGGTTGGTTCTCTGGTCGGGGCGGGCCGACTTGTTCTGCCCGATCGCGAACTGGGGAGTTCGCTTCAGGAAGCCTCTGCTGTGCTCGGGCGTCTGGGCGAGGCGACGGATGCCATGCTTGAGGCAACACGCGGCTGGGAGCAGGCTCTGGACGCATACGAGACTGCTATCGATTCGATGATCAAGCTACAGCGGGCGCTGGAACGAGTCGGGATAGGGGCTGGGGCCGACCCCGGGGTGGGGACTGCTCCGGGCAGGGTACGCATTGACACTGCGTCTGTGCGTTCCCTGGCCGAGCTGACTTCGAAGGCCCTCGTAGCGGTTCAGACCCTGGAGGCGACGGCTGAGGCCGCGTCGATGTTAACCTCTCACTATGACCCTCTGCTCAGCAATGTGAGACTATGGCAGGACCGGCTGAGCTCGTTTTCGCGGAAGCTTGAGACGGTTCAATCAGCTGCCAGCGGCGCAGGGGACGTTTCAGCCCTGCTGGATGAGATGTCGGCGGCCGCCGCAGGTATTCTCTCCACTCTGCAGGAGCTGGACGCTGCCGCTCTCGGCGAGCAGCTGGAGGCCGCCCGATCAGACCTTGACAGCCTGGCCGGCCTGGATGTGGAAGGGATATCGAAGCAGCTTGAGGCTGTGCACTCTGGGATGCCGAACTTCTCGGGCGAAGGCGCGGCCCGTTCGATGAAGTTGATCGACCAGTTCATCGAGGAGCAGCAGGAATCGTCGGGCAAGGTGGAATTCCTGATCGAATCGGATGCGACGCAGGAGCAGCTGGTTACGGCCATAGAGAAGGCCGCGGGAACCGGCCGAGCTGTGTACATCCTTCCTCCGGGGGTAGTGCAGCCTGGTGTGAGGAGTGAGGTTCGATCACTGCTCAAATCAGTGAAGGGGACCATATCCGGCCTGGCGGCCTGCGCCATTGTTCTGGTTTCGCTCATGCTCGACCACTCCACTGTGATCGCGGGCGCGCGCGCCATGGCCCTGTATGGCGAGGGCGCGTCACGTCGAGAAGCGCTGGCGGCCTACGGGTATGGAGCGTGTGTGGGCGCTTTTCTGCTCGGTACTATAGCCGTCGTGACTCGCGCAGCTCTGGCATCGATGGGGTTTCCAGCCTTCGTACTGCTGGGCGCAGCCATGGGCCTGGTGACTGCATGGGCCGCCCCGCGCTTGTCGCCTGTGAGTGCCGGTGAGGTGGAAGCATGCATAGCCCTGGGGTTGAGCCCGTCGGAAATGATGAGGGAGGTTGTCGTGCCGGCAGGCAAACCCGGTACGCTCTCGCTACTGAACCGACCTCGCCTCATCTTTGGCGACACGCCGTCATCCAGGGCGCCTTCGAAGGGAGGGGCAAGTCAGTGCTCTCAATACGCGACTTGAGGAAGGCTTACGGTTCCCGACACGCGCTCACAGGGTTCAACCTTGACGTCGAGCAAGGTGAGACCGTTGCGATAATGGGCCCGTCCGGATGCGGCAAGTCCACGGCGCTGAAGAGCATAATGAGGCTGGTGCAGCCGGATTCGGGTTGTGTGGAATGGCGTGGCCGGGATGTTCTGGGCATGTGCCGCGACGAACTCCGAGCGTTTAGGAGACGCACCGGATTCGTGTTTCAGCAGTCCAATCTCATCCAGCGTCTGAGCGTGCTCCACAATGTGATGCTGCCCCAAGTGATGGCCGGAGAACCGGTGGAGAGAGCGCAGCGTGCCGCCTACGAGGCGTTGGAATCCGTTGGCATGGCGGATTCGGCCGGAGCGTTCGTGAGGGGCCTGTCAGGCGGAGAAATGCAGAGGGTGGCCATAGCCAGAGCGATCATAAGCCGGCCTGATCTAATCCTGTGGGATGAGCCCACATCGGCCCTCGACCCGATACTAGTCGTCGACATACTGACTCTCATCGAGTCGCTCTCGCGGTCGCTCGGCGCTACCATGTTGGTTGTGACGCACGAGGCGGGATTCGCCATGCGCGCCGCAGACCGGGTCGTAATGGTGGACCATGGAAGAGTTGTTGAGGAAGGATCCCCTGCCCGCGTATTCTCACATCCGACCTCTCTTCTGGGCAGAAGATATGCAGCGTGTGTGGCGTACTCGGTCGAGGCTCAGAAGGAGAAGGCATGCGGCCTGTAGAAGTCTTAAATTTCAGGGGCATGAGCAGCGACCGCGTCGCAGCGGGATGGTGAGTTGCATTGGATGTGATACTGGTAGCGGGCACGCCCGGGGAGGTTCACGGCCTCGTGCGTCCAGTGGCCGAACGGGTCGCGGCTGTCATGTCGGTCGCAGATACCTGGGTGTTCATCTCGCCGTCCTCCCATGCTAGCGGGCGGGAGGCCAGAGTAGCGTCGTCGTACCCGGGAGTGCGGAGAGCCATCGGTCCACTGGAGTTTCTCAAGTATCTTGCGGTAGGAGCTGCGCCCCGGGGGTTTGCAAGGTCTGGGCAGGGTGTAGTCATCCACCTTGGGGGCGACCTTATCTACTCGGTCGATCTCGGCCGACGACTGCGGTATCCCGTGTTTGCTTATTCCAGCAAGGCCATGCCGGCCGCCAAGTCCGTATCTCTGTTCCTGGTCGAAGATGAAAGGGTTCAGGCTTCGCTTATCGCGCGCGGCGCGGCTGCAGAACGGATCAAACTCGTTGGCAGCCTGGCGATCGACGGCGTTGGCGCCAGGCGCGGGCGGGAAGCAGCTCGTTCGCGTATCGGCATGGAGCAGCATGAACGCGTCATCACGCTCTTTCCGGGGTTTCGCCGGCGTGAGGTCTCCGTGACAGCCCCGTTTCTGTTTCGCGCAGCAGAGCTGCTTGCCCGCGTGGAACAAAATGTAAGCTTCATCCTGTGCCTCTCCCCATTTGTCGGTACTGCCTCACTAGAACAGCTATTCTCACACACCGCGCATGCTGCGAGGATCGATGGGTCCGCAGCTCGCGTCGAGAAGAGCGCAGGGCCGCTCGAAGCTATAACCACCGAGGGCATACGCGTCAGGATAGAGACGGTGCTAATGTATGAAGCCATGGCGGCATCTGACATCGCAGTGTGCACGCCTGGCCCGGTCTGCGCGGAGCTGGCCTACCTTGGCGTGCCGCATGTCGTGTCCGCGCCGCTCAACGTGCCCGGTGCGGTGCCGGTACCCGGCGTATCCCCATTACTATGTTCATTGCCCTTCATCGGAGAGACCTTCCAAAGACGGGCTGTTGACCGTCTCAAAGCATCGTCGCGCTTTGTGTCCGTCGCAAACCAGCGGGCAGGCAGGATGATCGCACCCGAGATAGTGGGACGCTTGCGTCCCGAGGATGTGGTGATCCCATGCGTGGAATTGCTGGGAGAGGCTGCGCGGCGCGACAAGATGTCGAAAGAACTGCGAGAAGCAGCTGGGCTCACAGGCGCAGCTGATCGAGTGGTTCAGGCTATCCAGCGAGCTGTGCTGTCCCAGCAATAACCGAAATGCCTGGCGCAGCGTGTGTGCAGGTATGTTGCGCCCGTATGTCGAAAAACCAGTAGAATGCCGACAACATCTCGCGGTGCCCGGGAACCTTGTAATGGCAGACTGCGTCTGTAACGGGTGACCGCTGGGGGTTTTGGGGGCGCCTGCCTTGGACGGTCTGAACTGCTCGGGTCTCTGCGCTGCCGATCTCGTCAAGAGCTTCGGGGGCAGGCGCGTCGTGGATGGCGCCAGCCTGTCGGTGGCGCGTGGCGAGATAGTGGGGATTCTTGGGCCCAATGGCGCGGGAAAGACCACTACTTTCTATATGCTGGTCGGGCTTGAGCACCCGGATTCCGGGAGCATCAGCATTGACGGGGCCGACACCACCTTTGCGCCGGTATGGGAGCGCGCGCGCCGCGGGCTCGGTTACCTGGCGCAGGAACCATCGATATTTCGTCGGCTCACGGTTGAGGCCAACATCA
>CAYZHL010000076.1:7139-10468 GCA_964478095.1 uncultured Clostridia bacterium
TTCTGCAGGCATCAGGGGGCCCGCCCGCGTCGCGCGCCGGCCGGCTCGAGTCGCTGCTTGGCCAATTCGACCTGGGGCGCCTCAGGCGACAGATGGGGTTCACTCTGTCAGGCGGCGAGCGCAGGAGGGTCGAGATAGCCAGGGCTCTGGCTGCGTCTCCCTGCTATATGCTGCTGGACGAGCCCTTCACGGGTGTGGACCCAATTGCTGTGGGAGAACTGCAGGAGATCGTGATCGGGCTGAAGCAGGCGGGCCTCGGAGTCCTGATCACCGACCACAACGTACGGGATACCTTGTCCATTGTAGACCGCGCCTATATCATGCACGAAGGGCGGATACTTGTGTCCGGGTCCGCCCAGGAGATCTCGCAGGATTCCGGCGCAAGGCAGGTCTATCTAGGCGACAGATTCAGTCTCTAGGCCGGAGTCTTCCTTCTGGCCGGGAGGGGATGCGCAGTGTATGGAGTAGCTCTCATAGTAGTGCTTGCGATAGCGGGCGGCGTGATTGCCTATGCAGGCGACCGAATAGGCATGAAGGTCGGCAGGAAGCGGCTTTCCATCTTCGGCCTGAGGCCCAAATACACTTCCATGATCATCACGGTCATTACTGGAGTAGTCATCGCCGGCTGTTCCATACTCCTGCTCTCGCTGGCATCGGAAAATGTCAGAAAAGCATTGTTCCAGATCCGCGAAATACAGGAGGCCCTATCCACAACCCAGAACGACCTCGAGGCCAAACGCGCTGAGGCGGAGATGCTTTCCAAGCAGGTTGGCGAGATCACTGGCGAGTACGAGCAGCTTCAGGCCAGATTCGACGAGGCAAATCGCGAGCTGGAGCGCGTGTCGGATGATCGGACCCGGGCCGTGGGCGAGCTTACTCGAGTCCAGGCGCGTCTCGGCGAGTCTGAGGAACGCCTCCGCGGAATCGAGGCGAGGTTCAAGTCGGCATCTCACGATCTGGGCGTTGCCAATGCCGAGTTGCAGTCGGCTCAGGCTGAGAGGTCCAGGCTCGAACAGGAGAAGGCCGATCTTCAGGCGAGTGTTGCTTCGCTCACTCTGACCCGGGATGAGTTGACTGCGGAGGTAGCTAGTCTGGAGAAGAAGGTAGAGGACATCAGGGTGAGCGCGGCGATGGCCCTAGCTGAGGCGGCTCAGTCCTCCCAAACATCCATGATTGGCCGGGTCGTATTCCGTGCGGACGAAGTCGTGCTGGGAAGGGTGATTGACGCTTCGCAACCAGTGGATTCCATCGATGACCAGGTGCGCGCGTTTCTGCTTGAGATCAATGACATCGCGATCCGACGCGGCTTGGGGCCTGCCGGCGACTCTCATCGTGATGATGGCGATACATCTGCCATCCGATTCGACCTGGCGAATGCCTCTGCCGCTTTCGCCAAGATAATGGAGGCGCGCGAAAGAGTAGTGTTGCGCGCAGTATCGCCTGTGAATACCTGGTACGGCGGTGTGTTGCTGGTATCGCTGCATGTATTCCCCGAAAAGCGGATCTTCGAGACCGGACAGGTCGTTGCGTCCAGGGTGATTGACGGGTCGGCCGGGATCGACAAGATCCAGGAAGGCCTGCTGGGCCTGATGGAGGATGTCAATAGCGCCCTCATGGCGGCGGGCATGCCCACCGACGAGGAAGGCAAGATCGGTACTATACTTACGGTGGCCGAGTTCGCGTCGGCGATTACGAGAGTGTTGTCAAACAAGGCGCCGGTCACAGTGCAGGCCGTGGCAGAGTGTGACATCTGGCGCATCGCCGGCCCCCTTTCATTGAAGCTGGTTATCAACCCCGTGTGAGCGTTCCAGCATCTCGCAGCAGGCAAAAATCTTGCCTGTGGTGAAGGAGTTGACCGCGGTTTGGAGAATATCAACACGCAGGCCGAGTTTTAGCGATACCTGCGTTTTCGCTCTTTGACTGGCGGCGAGTTGGAAGGAGGCGCCGCCGCCGAGCAGAGTGCCGGTTTTTCATACTGGCAATGGGGCTCACTTCTGCAGGCAGCCGGGGCGAGGAAACTAGAACACTCGTCAGGGCGACCCCGCTAGATGCGAGTTCTTAGCGTTAAGCACCAACTCGAGGGGGGAAGAGATTAATGAAAAGATTCCTGGCCATACTTGTCAGCGCCGTAATGATCATTGGGATGGCGCTACCGGTGTTGGCGAGTCCCTTCTCTGATCTAGCCGATACTCACTGGGCTGCCGACGCAGTGAAAATGCTCGCTGCGTTGGGCATAGTCCAGGGATATCCGGATGGGTCGTTCAAGGGACGCAACCAGGCAACGAGATATGAGGTCGCGCTCATGGTGGCCAGGGCGCTCGAATATCTCGATAAGGACATCAGGGACCTGACGGAGAGGCTAAACCAGCTTCAGGGTCAGCCCGTGTCGGCCCAACCTGAGCCGGGCGCGGGCGAAGTGGTCCTTCAGGCTCCGACGCCCGACGCGACCATTCTTGAGCAGGTAATAGCCGAAAAGATCGCCGGAATGTCGGAGGCGCAATGGGAGGAGTTCGACGATAGGCTGTCGGCTCTCCTCGCCCGGATCGATGACCTGTCCGAGAGCAACAAAGCGGAGCATGCAGCTCTTTGGAAGGCATTGGAGGCGCGTCAAGGCAGTTGTGCAGGAGACGAGGCCCTGAAGGAAGAGATGGAACTCGCTCTCCGTCAGCAGAAGGCCGAACTCACCATGGCCTTCTACGATTCCGTCACGGCTGCAAACGACGAGAGGGATCGCGCTATTGAGCGCCTTAAGGCCGAGTTCGAGCAGGCTTTGCTCGACCAGCAGGCCGCGCTGATGGCATCTTTGTACGATGTGCTCGAGGCCTACAAGGGCGAGCACGAAATAGACCACGCTGCGCTGGAGGTCAGGCTTGAGGGGCTCTTGGCTGAACGGGCTGAAGCATTGGACTTGGCATTCACGAAATCCATTGCTGAGCTGCGCGAAGGGACCGGGCCCAAATCCGTGGACGACAGCAAGATCGCTGCCCTCAAGGCCGAGTTCGAGCAGGCTTTGCTCGACCAGCAGTCTACGCTGATGGCTTCTTTGTACGATGTGCTGGAGGCCTACAAGGGCGAGCACGAGATAGACCATGCTGCGCTGGAGGTCAAGTTCGAGGCGCTCTTGAACGAGCGGGTTGCAACGCTCGAATCTGCCTTCAGGGACGCGCTTGCCGAGCTGCGCGACGAGGTCTCTTTGGCGATGCTGGCGCACAAGGCCGAACTGACGATGGCTTTCTACGACTCCATTCAGGCGCTGAAAGACGAGTACGAACAGAGATTCCAGTCTCTCGGAGAGCAGTGGGAAGTGGCGCTTCTGGAGCAGAAGGCCG
>CAYZHL010000077.1:0-2211 GCA_964478095.1 uncultured Clostridia bacterium
GTTCTACGAGGATCGGTTTTACAGCACATTTTGGACTTGACCGCCGCAAAACAGATAGTAGGCAAGCGTTATCATGGAATACCTCCTCCCATCGCAATGCTATATGAGAAGGAAACCGAAAACGTTGGAATATGCTACCATGGCGATTCCGACGGCGCTGATCACGATCCATGGGACAAGCAGAGCCCTAAGGAATGAGCCGTATGATCCTTTGTAGCCTACTGTGTCCACAGTGATTCTGCCGAGAAGGGACGTTGGGGGTAGGGCGTCGCCGAGTGGCGCAATCAGTGTTATGCCTGCTGTAACGAGAATAGGATCATGGCCCAGCGATGAGAAAAGCAGGACAGCGGGTACCCCGATCACAGCGGCCACTCCGAAGAGCAGTACTGCCTCGCCCAGTGGAAGCCCAAACAAGAGCCCGAGATAGACAAGGACAGTGGGCAGGGAGATGATTGTGATAACAAACAGGCCTCTCACCCCTGTGAGAGTGAGAATCTGAACGAGCATGCCTACCCCGGCCAACGTCGCGATAAGCGGGAACAACTCATCTATCGTCTCGGTGGAGACTTTCCAGAAATCTAGGCGGACGCCGGAAAGGGCGACTACAAGGAGGGCTTATCAGGAACTCCAGCGGAAGGCCCAGAATAGGCATTGAGCCCGGAAAGAGTCGAACTCCAACCATCAGGGCGATTAGGACGAGAAGCGGAATGTACGCCCGCAGTCCCTGCAGAGCATCGGGCACTGCAGGAAGCTCCTTGAGAACCTGGTCGAGCTCGATCGGAGAGCCACGCCATCCCAGGTACAGCACACAGAACACGGCCAGCACCAGCGCAGTTATGGCAAGCGGACCAAAGAACCCGACATAGGGCATGTTCACTCCGCCAGCAATGATCATTGCATAGATGTTCACAGGCGGAGCGAACACGCTGAGCGCAGCGCCGAGGAACACTATCGCTGCCCTGTTGACCGGGGAGACACCCATGAAACCGAGAACTGTCGCGACAATGCCGCCTGATACTAAGATGGAAACGGTCCCAGATCCGGTAAGCGCGCCGGGAAGCAGCATCACGAACATGAGCAACACTAGGAGTATGGCGCGCTTTCCGTAGAACCTCTTGACCATCGAACGGATCATTGAGTAAAGAATCCCCGATTCCTTGAGCACCTTCATGAACAGCGTAGCAGCCACTATTGTCAGGATGATGTCGAAATACGTGAACGTCCCCTCTACCAGGTGCCTGACGGGAAGTCCAAATCCCCCCGCGGCCGCTCCGACCACGGCCGCGACTATCATGGCGAGCTCGGGAGGGGCCTTGAGCAGAACAAGCGTGACGACAAAGGCGGCGGCCATAGTCCCCAGAATCAGGGTGGTTTGTGCAAACATGATGTGTCACCGTCCTCCCTGAGGTAGTCGCGATCGACCGACTCTGGGCGCCTGTGTGCGGCGCCCAGAGCAGGCCGATCCTCCAGTACCCCCGGTCTCAGCTTTACTGACGCGTGATAGTCCCTTCCCAAGTCGAGAGGCGCTTTACAGCCTCAGTTTGGCCCAGCCATCTGGTGGTCACCGACTTGGTCTCTGTAAAGAACGCGACTCCATCGGTACCCATCACGTGCAAGTCGCCATAGAACGACTCCTTGTGTCCGCAGAACGGGAAGACTGAAATCGGCACCGGAATGCCCACGTTGATGCCGACCATTCCTCCATCGGTACGTCGCGCGAACTCCCGCGCATGGTGCCCATCCTCAGTGAATATGCAGGACCCGTTCGCGTACGGATTTGCGTTCATCAGGGCCAATCCCTCTTCGAAATCCGCGACACGTTTGACACAGGTCACAGGGCCGAATATCTCGCTCTCACCGATGGTCATCCCAGGCTTTACGTGGTCAAACACTGTGGGACCCACGAAGAAGCCGCCCTCGAAGCCGGGCACTACAGCGTCTCTTCCATCCAGCACTAGCTGAGCGCCCTCTTCAATGCCTTTTTCGATCCAGGAGAGGACGGACTTCTTGTGTTCAGCCGACACTACTGGGCCCAGTTCGGTGGCAGGATCATAGGCACAGCCGATCTTTCGCTCCCTGGCGAACTCCAGGAAGTACGACATGAACTTATCGGCGACCTCCTCCTCAACTGCTACCACCGGCAAGGCCATGCATCTCATTCCTGCACAGCCGAAAGTGGAGTTGATCACTCTTTGCGCGGCCATTTCCAGC
>CAYZHL010000077.1:2221-8272 GCA_964478095.1 uncultured Clostridia bacterium
TTGATGATGATGCGCGCCGACATCTCGAGGTTGGCATCTCGGAGAACAAGGCCGTGGTTCTTCGCCTCTCCGAGGCACTGGACACGCTTGTGGTTGGCTGCAGCCGTGGCGTATATGTGCCGACCGACTGTAGAGGATCCAACGTAGGATACTCCCTTCACAGCCGGATGCCTGAGCAGCAACTCGGCCTCGGTGCGGCTCGTCGTGACCAGGTTGACTACGCCTGCAGGAAGCCCCGCTTCGTACAGCAGTTCCAGCATGCGGATGGCTGTTAGCGGTGTTTGGCTTGCCGCCTTAAGTACGAACGTGTTACCAGTGGTGATGCATAGAGGGATCATCCACCCAAATGGGATCATGGCCGGGAAGTTGAAGGGAACGATTCCGGCGAATACGCCTAGAGGTTCTCTGTAGGTAACCGTGTCGAAACCCCGTGAGACATTCATCAAGGATCTGCCCTGCATTGTGATGGGAACTGCGCATGCGAGCTCCACAACCTCAATGGCCTTGAGCACATCGCCGCGAGCCTCATCCAGAGTCTTGCCGAGTTCCTTAGATACGCTCAAAGTCAGTTCGTCGAGATGCTCCTCCAACTTGGCCTTGAACTTGAACATGAGCTGGGCTCTTTGCGTGATCGGCGTATCCGCCCAACCTCGAAAAGCCTCCGCGGCAGCTTCCACAGCGGAATTGACCTCTTCCACCGTGCAGCATGGGGCCTCTGCCATTACCTCTCCCGTGCTGGAGTTGGTAACAGGCATGTACTTCGCAGTAGTCGAATCTCGCCACTCACCGTTGACACAGTACTTGAGCCTTCGCAATGATGTCATTCACAGCACCCCCGCTACACTATAGAGACGCAAAAGCCTTGTCGAACACTCGGATGGCCTCATCCACGTCCGATTCGGTGATTATCATAGGCGGCGTCAGCCTGATTACGTTGTTGTAGAGACCGCCCTTTCCGATCAGTAGGCCCAGCTCCTTCGTCTTCTCAAATATCTTGAGCACCACGTCGGGAGCGGGCGTCTTGTTCTCGCCAACGATCTCCATGGCCTGCATGAGGCCCATCCCGCGCACTTCGCCTATGCACGCATACTTCTCCTGAAGCCCGAGAAGCCCGTCGCGCAGCCGGGCGCCTACCTTCTCAGCATGGGTAGGTATATCCTTCTTGATTATCAGCTCAAGCGTTGCCTGGGCGGCTACCATGCTCACAGGGTTTCCTCCGAACGTAGAGACGCTTGGCCCTCGCCAGGAATCGGCCACCTCCGGCGTGGCGATCACGGCCCCGATAGGGGCGCCGTTGGCGAGGCCCTTGGCGAAGGTCATGATATCCGGCTCAACACCCCAATGCTCGATCCCGAACATCTTGCCGCCGGTCCGGCCCCATCCGGTCTGCACTTCGTCCGCAATGAACAGTCCGCCGTACTTCCTTATGATAGCGACCGCTTCCTGGAAGTACTCCTTCGGAGGTGTGATGAAGCCCCCCACGCCCTGAATGGGCTCGGCTATGAATGCAGCGATCTTGCCGGAAGTGGATGTGCATATCAGTTCCTCAATGTCCTTGGCGCATTCGAGGTTGCAGTTGGGGTAGGTCCGACCGAAAGCGCACCGATAGCAGTAAGGGCTATGGGCGTGCTTGACGTTGGCCCACAGGCCTCTGCCCTGCCTCCACGGAGCGTGCGCAGTCAAGGACATCGCAAGTGCTGAACGCCCGCTGTAGGCGTGGCGAAGAGCCACGATCTCATCGTTTCCCGTAGCTATCGTGGAGAGAAGAACCGCCGTCTCATCGGCCTCAGTTCCGCTGTTAAGGAAGAAGCATTTTTGACGCTTTCCGGGAGCGATCGCGGCGATCTGCTCAGCCAGTTCAACCATGGGTTTGATAACATACACGGTCGACGTGTGTTGGAGGGTCTTCACCTGAGCAGCTACGCGCTCGCTAATCTCGGGATTGCAGTGTCCCATGCTCACAGTGAGGATTCCGCCAAAGAAATCGAGATACTGTCTGCCGGAATCGTCGTATAGGTACTTGCCCTCTCCCTTTGTCACGACCATCGGCTCTTTGTAGTACGTAGATATCGCGGGGAAGATGTACTGTTTCATCTTGTCAACCAGCTCGTGCATAGAGCATGCCTCCCATCACTTGACCTCAGTTGCGCCCGTCACACGCTGCGCGCGCCTGCCAAGCCGCCGGGCCATCACCTTCTCAGCTAATGCCACAACATATCAGATCAACGCTTCGCCCACCTTCTTCCCTGTGCAGTATGTGTTTTCGTCCAACGAGCAGCACTGGTCAACTCCGTTTGAAACCTAGTTTCGTTTTCTGCGCCTCTGCAATACTACATGGACCTAATCTAGGCCGTTCATCCTGGCCAGAATCGGGGTTGATACGGCCAGGCATAGTGCGTTGATCTTCC
This sequence comes from uncultured Clostridia bacterium, assembly GCA_964478095.1. Taxonomy (GTDB): domain Bacteria; phylum Bacillota; class DTU025; order DTU025; family DTU025; genus UBA5389. The sequence continues at coordinate 4,630 of CAYZHL010000077.1, forward strand.
ACAAGAATCACGGAATGACAATGGATCATTCTGCAGACATTGACCAACGGACGAAATAGGTTTCTATAAGTGACCTTCGGTTTCCATTCGCAACGTACCTTCTACACGTACGCCGCAAATCCTGCCTCGGATTATTTTCCAAATATTCAACTCAATCCGGCTTGATCCCGACATTGCCGAGGACAGACATGCCACTCATAGCGTCAGGCCGCGAGCCTCACGCCCCGTATCCCGAAGTCGCGGATATACGTTCTGCAGCCTCCATGACGTGCTCCGCCAGTTGAGGTATGGTCTCGCGGTTGACCCTAATTGTCGGGCCGGCCACACTTATGGCCGATACCACTACACCTTCTCGGTTTCGCACGGGAGCGCCTACGCACATGATGCCCGGCTCGTTCTCTTCGTTATCTATTGCGTAACCCCTGGTACGAATGAGAGCCAGCTCAGCCAGTAAGTCATCGACGTCGCAAATAGTATTCGGCGTAAACCGAGGCATAGGCTGCCCTTCAACGAGGCGTCGAACTTCCGCATCAGAAAGCCCTGCCAGCAGAGCTTTGCCAGTGCCTGTGCAATAGGCGGGCCTGCGAATGCCTACCGCGGTGACCATTCTCAGAGACGCACCGCTTTCCACTTTGTCAAGGTACAGGACGTCTGGGCCCTGTAGCACGGCAAGATGTGCGGTCTCGTTAGTTATGGCAACTAGCGCCCGCAGAATGCTGTGAGCGCTGCTTCGCCCCCGTAGCTGCACCCCAGCAGCATATCCCAGCTCAAAGAGAGCGCCCCCGAGTCCGTACTTGCCGGTTTCCGGGTCACGCTGCACGTAACCACCGCTACAGAGCGTGTCAAGTAGCTTGAAGACCATTCCCTTGGCCAACATAGTATTCCGACTCACGTCTATGAGACGCATCTCTCCGTTGTCCTTCAGCGCCTCAAGAATGCTGAGTGCACGCTCCACCGAGCGTACCGTGTATTTCCCCTCGTCACTGACCATGATGTAGTTCACCTCTGCCTGAGCATCGCCGGTTCTATGATTCGGACCGATGATGTTGAGCCACCCACTAGTGGTCTCGAAACCATGTTACCATTTCTTCGTAGACTGTGCCATAGGGTGTGGGAGGGAACGATGCCGGCAGCGGTAAAGGATCCCCGCGCCCCAAGCGAGAGACGCCCGCACGCTCATGACGGCCGGAGGCGCGGGGATCTATCAGCAGCATGAGTCCGTTGGGCTAGAGCTTGCCGAATATCCCTTTCAGCAACTCTCCGACTTCAGCAGTCTCGTCAACTATCGACATCGGTACCTTCTTCTCCTGCGCGATGCGGTCAAAACGCCCGTCCTTGTTGCCGTCACTTCTCACAATCAGGTAGTCCACGCGGTGAGCGATCTCATCTATGACTCGCTCACAATGACCCCCTCTTCTTGCCTCACCCTCCGTGTGGATTCCCAGTACAAATACACCCTGCTTCTTCGCTTCTTCGATGAGGCCCTTAACCCTTGTCAGTTCCTGGTCAATAGAGATGCCTGCAGCGCCAAGCCCCTTTTGACTACTTCCCATGACGACTATGAGAGTCTTGACACCCTTTATGTGTTCGACCTTGGCCATGGGGAATTCCTTGCACTCTATCTTGTTGCGTCTGCACAGCACGCTCGCTATTGCCCCGCCCGGGCCCTGGCCGGCAGGGGTGATCAACACGGGCTCCTTCGCTTGCGGTAGCGGCGCCAGCTGCTTTACAGCTGCGATGCCTGCCCCAGGCAGACCTAGTAGAATAGCGGCCAACGCTAGCACGGACAGCTTGAGAGCGACAAGCCGGATCTTGCTGAACTGCATCGCTTTTCCTCCTCAGTATCTTGGTCGTATTAGGAGTCGGCCCCGTGCAAGGCCCCGACGCCCCTGCGCCTGCGCCGGCGGAGAAGCGTCAGACGGTGGAGGGAGAAGGCACGAACTCGTGGAACGTGCCTTCCCGCGAATCACCGATCACCTTGCGGCATCGGACTCCACTGCAAGCAGAATCCCGGAGCTAGTAGGCTCCCCTCCAGTAGTTCCTTGACGGCTCGGCTCCGGCCTCCATGACGCCGGTATCCGGATCGACCCAAACACCGCTTATGCCACAGAGGTAGCTTGGGTTCGTGACGCGATGGCCCATCTGCCACAGTTGCTCAATCGTCTCCCATGGAACAGCCTTCTCGATCTGAACGTTCTGGTTCCCTCGGTAGCGCGTTCTAGGTACCTCGATTGCATCCTGAATCTTGAGATCGTGGTCAATCATCCTCATGAACACTTGCGCCATGATCAAGGGTATCTGTGTTCCGCCGGGAGTGCCCATGCCTCCCCATACTTTGCCGTTCTTCAGGACGATTACTCCGCCCATCTGGTTCTCAACCCTCTTCCCCGGTGCAGGGTAGTTGGGTCCATTGACGGGCTCGAAATCGAAGAACAACCCCTCGTTGTTCAGGATGATACCCGTGCCGGGCACGACATGTCTGCTTCCAAAGAAGTCGCCGAGAGTCTGCGTGATGAGGACCATGTTGTGGTCCTTGTCCACGACTGCGATGTTGGTTGTCGATTCTCCGCTCTTCAGCTCGCCCGGCATGTCCGGCGCAGCCTTCTTCATGTCGATTCTCTGAGCCATCCTCTTGCCGTAGTCCTTGGAGGTCAGGATGTCGTAGGGTACATCGACAAAGTCCGGGTCACCGTAGTACGCAGTCCGGTCAGCCAGGGCTATCTTGCTAGTCTCGATGATCAGGTGCAGAGTCTCGGGAGATATGATCCCCATGTTCCTTAGGTCGAAGTTCTCCCAGATGTTGAACATGGTCAATACGACGGGAGTGAAGTTCTGATTCTTGGCCACGAATATCTCGTATTCGTCGCGATAAGTAGTACTGAGAGTATCCCGCCATATGGGTTTGTAGTTTGCGAACTCCTCTTTGGTAAACCTGGATCCGTTCTCATTGAGATAGCTGACTACCTTGTCGCCGAGCTCTCCCTTGTAGAAGACATCCGGCCCCTTCTCGGCGATCAGCTTGTACGTCTGCGCCAGGTCGGGGAACTTCAGAATGTCGCCCACCTTCGGCATACGTCCCTCCGGCATGCAGATCTCAACAAGCTCGGGGAACGCATCCTTGAGCGTATCGATGGCGTAGTCCTCCGCCGAATTGGCAATCCACGGGTTGACGGCGATGCCCTCTTCCGCATACTCGATTGCGGGCTGGAGAGCGTCGGACAGGCTTATCGTCCCATAGCTCTTCAGAGCTTCAGCCCAACCGGCGAGAGTGCCGGGGAATATGGTGTCGAGGACGCTGGTTTCAGGCGGAGGCGTGGCCGGCGTACCGAACTGATCCAAGGTGAAGGCGTGAGGCAGGAATCCACCCCAGTCGAGCACCTTCACTTCGCCCGTCTTCGCCCAGTACATCACCATTATACCATGACCGCCTATGCCGCTTGCCATGAACTCAGACACTGTTGCCGTCGCTGCTGCAGATACAGCCGCGTCTATGGCGTTGCCTCCGTCCATGAGGACCTTCAGACCCACTGATGTGGCAGCTGAACTTGGTGCAGCGACCGCTCCGTTTCGGCCGGAGACTACAGGTATGAAGCGTGGAAAGTCCGTTGCCCTTGGAGTCGCCGAGTATCCTATTCCTGACATG
>CAYZHL010000077.1:8307-10349 GCA_964478095.1 uncultured Clostridia bacterium
CGCCGTAGCAAGGCAGATAGCCAGGACCAGCTTCCTGGAGGGCTTCCTTACGTACATGTTCTGCATACCTCCTGCTTCCATTGAATGCGTCCGCGCCATACGTTCGTCCTATCTACTGATGTCGAGGATCGTCTGCTTTCTGCTCCTGCATTCACCACCCCCTTCATCCGGCTTCCATGCTCTACTGAGAGTGAGTTTTTGAAACTGAGTTTCCGAAGCTGCGGGCTGTGGCTGACGCCGATCTTTTCAGGAACGGGACTTCCGCGTTTGCTGTCGCTGCATTGTACTCCCATTTCGATGCCCTGCATGCCCCGGCCGTTATTACGCTTATCTACCAATTGGCGCCTTGCCAATACGCTACTGCGGCTGGTGGTTTCTATATATGAACTGAGTATCCGCTTTGTTGGTTCAGTTGTTCGACACCGGTCAGATTTCTCCTTCTCGCCCTCAAGTATTCTGACCAACTTGATCTCGAAAAGTGGACAGGATGACGATCGCGTCGGCCAGAGGCGGCGTTTCGGAAGGAAAGCGCGCTCCGCGAGGAGAATGGAAAGGCATTGCACAACACTTCACGTTGAGGCGACCGGGGGAGATATCCTGAAGTGGACATACGACAGCTTGCCATATTCCTGAGCATCGCAAACCGCGGCACATTCACGGCGGCCGGGAAAGCGCTGTACATGTCCCAGCCGACGGTGAGCGTGCAGATGGCCGCCCTGGAGAGAGAACTGGGTGTGGCCTTGTTCGAGCGGCAAAGCCGTGGGATTCGGCTGACGCCGGCCGGCAAGATCCTGAAGCGCTATGCCGAAGACATACTTATGCTCAAAGACCAAGCCATCGCGGCGATGGGCAGGTACAAGCATGACATCAGCGGCAGGCTTCGAGTGGTCGCCAGCACTGTGCCTGCCGACTACATTCTCCCGGGCGTGGTGTCGCACTTCCTGCATGCCTATCCTGGGGTGTTCGTTGAGCTATCCCGAGCCGATTCAGCCACTGTGTGGGATGCAGTCAGAAACTACGAAGCAGAACTCGGAGTGGCAGGAAGCGCGTGTGATGACCCATCATTGGAGCACGTCGCCATAGCCTGCGACGAGCTCGTGCTGATTTCGCCTGCTGCAGGCGAATATTTGCACTGGAAAGACCCCGTACCGTTGGAGGAAGTCCTCCGTGCGCCCATGCTGTGCCGCGAGCCCGGCTCAGGAACGCAGAAGACCTTCGACGATGCATTGAGGCATCTCGGCGTGGATCCGGAGAGCATCGCCGCCAGGGCGCAGCTCGACTCGGTGGAAGCCATAAAGAGCGCAGTCGCCGAAGGCGGAGGCGTAGCCGTGGTATCCGGCCTCGCGATGCGAGGCGATCCCTCCGCCCAATCCGTCCGCATACTGCACATTGAGGGCCTGAGATTGGTTCGGAGTTTCTACCTTATCACCCACATGAGGCGTGTCCTCTCACCCGCAGCTCAGGCATTCCGAGATTTCGCAGTGTCGTCGCTTGCCCGTTAGTGTGCCCCAGGTGCATGAATTGGCGCTAGTCCCAGATGACTATGCAAAACAGGTACAAATTAGCAGGAGTCCGTAAGTTCGTACCGAATCAGCAATTGGGATTGACTAGGAAGCGTCGTTCTTCCACGGCTTCCCAAATGCGATTCGGAGGTGAACTAAGTGAATTCTCTTCTGGTGATGGTTGTGACGTTCGCCCTGTACATCCTGGCGTACAACCTCTACGGAAAGAAGCTGGGCTCAAAGGTATTTGAACTGGCAACCAAGAACATCACACCTGCTGAGAAACACAACGACGGTGTGGACTACGTTCCTACCAACAAGTTCATCCTGGCCGGTCACCACTTTACATCTATCGCCGGCACTGGCCCAATTGTCGGCCCCGTGCTAGGGGTGATATGGGGATGGGTGCCTGCCCTGCTCTGGGTGGTCTTCGGATCGATCTTCGCAGGCGCCGTGCACGACTTTGGGGCTCTGGTCCTGTCGATGCGCCACGACGGCAGGTCCATCGGCGACATCACAGGATCAGTAGTGAATCCCCGC
>CAYZHL010000078.1:0-260 GCA_964478095.1 uncultured Clostridia bacterium
GCAGCGTTCTGTGAGTTTGCGGTGCCTGCGTTCATCCAGGTGGGGGAGTTGGGCGAGAACAGCCCGTCCACCAGCAGCCAGTAAAACAGACGGACGCGCTCGTCTTCGGTCTCGCGGGTTCCCTCGTACCGGACTCCGGCTCGCGCGGCCTCTCTGGCCAACCGGAGGCACATCTGCTCGGGGGTTTCAACGATGTTGCCTTCCTTATCCTTCAGCAGGTATCTGCTCTCCAGAATGGTGACCGCTTCAGGAGTGAGCGA
>CAYZHL010000078.1:270-9674 GCA_964478095.1 uncultured Clostridia bacterium
GTCCGGAATAGGGATCATTGCACTGCCTCCTGTCCTGTACGAAAACGTGTTCGCTCCGCCAAGTATCACTATCATACCACGAAAATGTGTGTCGTGCGTGGTTGTCGGAAGCAGTGCAAGCCCTTGGTAAGATCATAAAAACAGCTGGTAGATGTGGGTATAGCGCTCCTGATAACGCAGTCAGCTGCGTCTTTGCCCAGCACGGTGGATCGGACGCAAAGAGGAAGGCCGCCGACTGACTCGGCGGCCTTGCCTTGGGGGGTAGTACTGGTACGGTTCAGGGCTAGTATGAGTATCTCACGGTGTACGTTATCGTTGCTGTGCCGCCTGCGGCGATTTTGGTCGGGAATTCGATCGTCTGGGAGTCTAGCTTGTTCCACTTGGCGGAGGCAGTCGTGATATCCCACTGTGTGCCGCCCCACACTCTCTCGAGCACTGTAACCTCCACCGGTTCGTCCTTGCGGTTGCGAACCTCGACCTTCCAGGTCTCTTCCCGCACTTTGTCGGAAATGCGCTTGGTAGATACCTGGGTGCGCGATCCCACGACATCGAAGGCCGACCCCAGTGTGATGCGGACCTTCTCGTCCTTGGGGGTGTGGTCGATCCTGTCTTCGCCGATGAACTCCAGGGAACCATCGCTATCCATCTTGCTGACGCGAACAACACCCTTGGGCAGCGGCATGCCCAGGTTACCCTCTTGCTTGTTCCAAAACTCCAGTATGGAGTTGACCTTGGTCCCGTACTGAGCTCCGTCATACACGAGGAGCTTCTTGACCGGGACTTTGTCGGCAGCGAGCAGTTCAATCTGTTTCACCTGGTTTTCCTTGACTGTCGTAGGGTACTGCAACGTGTACAGGTGGTAATCGTAGAAAGCTTTCTCCTCAAAGGACGGAGCCTGCTCGGCCATGACAAGTTTTGCTCCCGTGGCTCTGACCACGTCGTACATCTCTTCTTGTACCTGGTGAACATCGCCGGCCACCAGCTTGAGCTTGGCATCGTTGTATGTTGCGCCTGATTCGTTGGTGATGGTGACCCATCCGCGCAAGTCGATGACATCGTCATTCGGGCCGATGACGGCTACGTAGTCGGCGGCCCACGACAGCCCGCCTGTTAGGTAGGTGACTAGCACATCATGAGCGGTCGCCCCGGACGTGTTGTTCATCAGCCATGCCAACGTGGGTCGGGTGATCAAGCCTTCAGGGAGGCTCGGATACTCCACGGACTGGATGTCGCCGAGGTAGACTGTGAATACCTGCCCCGTGCCGTCAGGCCCAGAGGACATCACGATGTTGGACGCAGACGATCCACGGGCCCCGGTGAGCAGATAGCCTGTGAAGACTTCGCCGCTTTTTGTGCGCACAGTGATGCGTTCGCCTACGAACTTGCGCATGAGCTTAACGTCTTCAACTAGGTCGTACTCGAAATTCTGTTCACGCACTCGCACTGCCTGCGGAGCAGTAAGCGATGCAAAACTGACGGTGACCGGGTTGATGCGAGCGGAGATGTCGCGGAACATGATAGTCGACAGTCCTTCCGGAATCTCCATGGCTCGCTTCTCTTTGACGAGTGCAAGATCGGAGTTGTAGATAGTCAACTCCACTGATCTTCCATCCCCTTTCGCCGCCACGGCCGGCGCGGGCCCGTGCGCGGCCAAGGCGAGGCCCACAGCGACGGCAGCGCAGGCCATCATTGCAATCAGACTCGCTCGGCGACGGATCATATCGTATCGCCCTCCTGATAGTGAGATTTCGCGAAACCATGTGACAGTGGCTTTTGCATTTGTAGAGACGATACCGCCGCACCGTTTGTTCCGGCGCGGCGGCTGTGTGAACGCGTATTCGCCAAATCATGCTGCCGTCGCTACATATCAAGGAACCTCGATAGCAGGATCTGGGCTGCCTCGAGCTCGGCGTAGCTCCTGGCTGCCTTCCAGTCGCGGCGCATCACGGCCTCGATCAGCTCCGAAGATACTCCGATCTCCTCCGAAAGTGCCTGGGCGAGGCGAGTCTGCCCCAGTTCGGGTAATGCCTCCCAGTCCTGGCTGAGAAGGGCCTGCGCCTCATCATCTGTCAATCCCATTTCCACAAGACGAGCAGCCAGTGCCGGGCTCATGCCTTTGCGCGCCTCGTCCCACTTGCCGCGGGAGATGGCGTCCACCTGTTCGGGCGTGATGACGCCCTTGGTGATGGCGCTCACCTTCTTGGTGATGTCTTCCCTGGTGACCTGACCCTCAGCTAGCACGAAACGTGACGCGCCGTAGCTGGTTCCGACGGCGTAGACAGAGTCCTTGGCGCGCACTGACTCCAGATCCGAAACGACGCCGTTCCGGTATATGACGGTGTCCGAGTCGACCTGCACTACCTGGTCGGTTCCGGCCGCGTTCTTAATGTTGATTGTGTCAGTCGTCTTGCTGACATTGCTGACGGTCCCTCGCGCGAACTGCGCCTGAGCCAGCGCGTTGACCATGTGCGCGGTCTCGGCCCTGGTGGCCGCGCGGTCGGGCTCGAACACCAGTCCGAAATGGAGCGGAATGATGTCCAGGCGGCGGGCTACCTCTACGTATCTGTATGCCCAGTGAGCAGAGTCCACGTCGCGGAAACTGGGGTTCCAGGCCGTGGCGTCGGCTTCGCCCACCTTTCCCAGCTGAGCGACGCGCGCCAGAATGGCCGCCATTTCTGCTCTCGACACGTTCTGCGCCGGCCGGAAGGTGCCGTCAGGGTAGCCCTTCACTACCTCCGACGAGTCCAGCGCCGACACAAAAGGCTCAGCCCAATGGCCGTCCATGTCGCGGAAACGTGTATCGACGGTGGGTGCGTACCCGAAGGCGCGCGCCACGATCTTGGCGAACTCTGCACGGTTGACGAGGCCTTCGGGGCGGAATGTCCCGTCGGGGTATCCCTGGACTACGCCCATCTTGACCAGTGTGGATATGGCCGATTCAGCCCAGTGCCCGGAGATATCGGACACGGCCGCTCGGGCAGACGCAGATGGGCCCACTGCGATGCCCAGCATTAGGGCCGCGGCGAGCGCGAGCGCCATGATCAGCTTCTTGGAAGCTGCAGTCAAAGCCATTGTCATAACTCCCTTCATCGCAGTTTGGCATGCGTATGGTGCTTTTCGCCATACCCCGTCGTGCCACCACTTGCTTGCGGTTCCTGCAAGCAAGTGGTGGCACGACGGGGGCGAGGAGGGATTGGAGGCGCTCATGTGGAAAACTAAACAGATAAAGTGGAGACTGGGGTAGACTGGAGCAGAAGGGGAGAACGGATTTGTCGGAACGAAAGGCGCGCAAGATCCTGATCATAGATGGCCACAGCCTGGCCCACAGGGCTTTCCATGCCCTTCCTCCCACACTGTCCAGAGCCGACGGCACGCCAACCAATGCGGTGCTGGGGTTCTGCAACATGATGGTGAAGCTTCTGGAACAGGAGCAGCCGGATGTGGGGATCTGCGCTTTCGACCGGCCGTCGCCCACCTTCAGGCATGAGCAATATGAGGAGTACAAGGCGACCAGGAAGCCGATGGACGAATCGCTTCGGGTTCAGATGCCGATCGTGCGCGAAGCGGCTAGAGCCTTCGGCTTCTCCGTAGTCGAGCTGGACGGCTGGGAGGCCGACGACGTCATCGGCACACTGTCGCGAATGGCGGAGGAGGCCGAAGACGAGGCGATCATCGTCACCGGCGACCGCGATGCGCTGCAGCTGGCATCTGATCGAGTGAGGGTGGTGCTCACTAGGCGCGGCATATCCGAGTTCGACGAGTACGGCCCTGATGAAGTGCGGGCAAAGTACGGCTTTGGCCCCGAGCTCATTCCGGATTTCAAGGGACTGATGGGGGATGTGTCAGATAACATCCCCGGTGTGCCCGGAGTGGGAGAAAAGACCGCGATGCGGCTGGTTTCGGAGATCGGCGCGGTCGAAGACGTGCTCGCCGGCGCCCATTCCATTAAGCAGGAGAGGCTGAAGAATGCTCTGCTGGAAAACGCCGAACAGGCCAGGGCCAGCAAGTACCTGGCCACCATCGACCGGAACGCTCCGATCGGCATGGATCTGGAGCAGTGCTGCGCAGTGCAGCGCGATCCGGGCCATTTGGCCGAATTCCTCCGAAAGCAGGGCTTTCGACTGCTGCTGTCCAGGTTAGGGCTTGTCGGGGCTGGAGTGGGCCCGGGTCCGGGGCCTGGCCCCGGAGATGGCGCTGGGCAGGCCAGCCTGTTTGGAGCGGCGCCTTCAGGCGGTGAGGCACAGGAAGGCGGCGAGGGCAGTGGGGCCGCGAGGGTCAGCGGGGAAGGCGGCGCGCTTGGCAGCGCGGATGTACAGATAGCAACTACCCAGGAAGACGTGGAGGAGCTGGCGGCGCGTCTGCGAAAGGCAGGCAGGTTCGCCTTCGACATAGTGAGCGCGGGCGCGCGCACTGTGACTGCCCGCGTGGTCGGGCTGGCTTTTGTGGCCCCGGGAGTGTCGGGATACGTGCCCGTTGGCGGTAGCGAGCATGGAGCCGACGGCGATAGCGGGGAAGGGAGCAATGCGGGTTGCTTGAGCCCGGAAACGGCGGCAAGCAGGCTGGGGCCGGTGTTTGCCGACTCTGCCATTGAGAAGAGCTGCCACGATGTGAAGGAGAAGATCATCCTGCTTCGCTCGATCGGGTGTGAGCTCAGCGGGGTCTCCTTCGACAGCATGATTGCCGCTTATCTAGTGGACCCGGCAGCTCCCAACGGCGAAATGTGCGATCTGGCCGAGAAGTGGATAGGGGTGTCTGTTCCGAGAGTCCGCGAGTCCATACGGCAGGAAGTGAAGCGGACGCGGAACCCGGAAGGGTGCATAGGTTCCGGGGCCGCCGCCTCGATGTGCGCCAGGTGCCTTTCGGTCATGCCGCAGCTTGAAGCGACCCTTCTTGCTTCGATCTCTTCATACGGAATGGACCGCCTGTACCGGGAAATAGAGATGCCATTGGCGGCCGTGCTCGCCGACATGGAGATGACAGGGGTCAAGGTGGATGCGGCGCGCCTGCGCGAGCTGTCGCGTGAGATGGATTCCACTCTGAATCAACTCGTGGCCGAGATCTACCGGCACGCGGGCGAGGAGTTCAACATCAACTCCACCAAACAGCTTGGCCACGTGCTCTTCGAGCGACTGGGTCTGCCTCCTGTCAAGAAGACCAAGACCGGGTATTCCACCGATGCTGAAGTGCTCGAGGCACTTGCGGAGCTGCACCCTGTGGTCGGGAAAGTACTGGAGTACCGCGAGATCGCCAAACTGAAGTCTACATATGTGGACGCGCTGCCGGAGCTGATCAACCCCTGGACGGGGCGAATCCATACCACATTCAACCAGACGGTCACCGCCACAGGCAGACTCTCCAGCACTGATCCCAACCTTCAGAACATCCCTGTGCGCACTGGGGAAGGGCGGAAGATCAGGGACGCGTTCATCGCGGGCCAGGACGGGTGGGTGATCATCAGCGCCGACTATTCTCAGATAGAACTTCGAGTACTCGCGCACATATCTCAGGATGCAACTCTCATACAATCTTTCTTGAGGGACGAGGACATCCACCGGCGCACTGCGGCTGAAGTGTTCGGGGTGGATTTCGACGACGTTACTCCGGAGATGAGGTCGCGGGCTAAGGCGGTCAACTTCGGAATTGTATACGGAATCAGCGACTACGGCCTCGCGAAAAACATCGGGGTGAAACCGGCTGAAGCCAAGGAATTCATCGAGCGGTATTTCGAGAGGTACAGCGGAGTTCGAAGCTATATGAACTCCATTCGGGCCCAGGCCAAATTGGATGGCTACGTCACGACTCTCATGAACCGCAGGCGGCTTCTGCCCGAGCTATCCAGCCCGTCCTTTGCCGTACGCCGATTCGCGGAGCGCGTGGCAATGAACACGCCTATTCAGGGCTCGGCGGCCGACATCATCAAGCGGGCGATGGTGAATGCGCATGCGCGCCTGGCGAAGGAAGGGCTCCGTGCACGCCTGCTGCTGCAGGTACACGACGAATTGGTACTTGAGGCGCCCGCCGACGAAGCCGAGGCGGCGGCAGCTTTAGTCGCCGAGGAGATGAGCGAATCAGTACAGTTCACAGTGCCTTTGAAAGTCGACGTCGCAGTCGGAAAGTCGTGGATGGACGCGAAATAGCGCTCCAAGCAGGCACGAAAATTCTTGGATGGCGCTGCCGCACCTTGAAGGAATTACGCGTTGAGTGTAGAATAGAACAGCCGTATGAGCCCAATGGCTCGTTTCGGTGATACCTCCCAGCACTTCGGGGGTATTACATTTCGATCTGGATATGCCTTTCGATCCTGAAAGCCCGAAAGGAGGTGCACCCCTGGTTTGCTTCTGGGATCGAGTCTATAGCGGCCGGATCGCGGCATTCGCGACAGAGCCGCAACACGCTGAACAGAGGCCTGACGCCGGAAGATTTATGAGGAAACTTGGACACTCACAAGCTCTCCCCCCGACGGCCAACGGAAAGCGTGAAACTACAAAAACCATAAGGGGGATCTTTCATGAAGAAGAACCTCACTATCATCGCAATCGCCCTCCTGGTATTGGCCGTGGCGATCCCCGCTTCAGCGGCGAGCCTGAGCCTGAGCGGCGAGTACAGCGCGGCATTCACGTTTGACTATGCCGTGGCACATGGCGAAACCTGGCTACCCAGCAAGCTTGGAGAGGTCGGCGACCATAAGCTCAAGCTGAACCTGACGTTCAAGGAAGGCGAGAGCATCGTGGCGTACCTGCCTCTCACCTTGACCAAGTTCGCAACGGCTGACCCTGCGCTCGCTCTGGGCAGCTGGTATTTCTCGTACGACACTGCTCCCTGGTCATTCTGGGTGAGCAAGAACGACGCGTCCAACGCCAAGAAGTTCGCTTCGCTCGGCGACCCGCTGGGCATCGTTGCGTCTTCGAAGATCTATGGCACGGATCTAGCTATGTGGGCCCTCAATGCGAAGGGCGATATTCTCGGAGCCAAGCTTAACCTGTACGCCCTCGACTATGACGGCGAGGCGGGTTGGGTCGGACGGGCCACATATCCTCTGCCGATGGACTTCACCGTCGGACTAGTCGGCGCATACACCAACCACTATGAAGAGGATTGCCTGAACTTCGGAGCCGACGTCGTTGGCAAGATCCCTGGCCTGGGCGCTGGCCTCACTCTGGCCGTCGCCGGAGCCTGGGAAAAGACCGGTACCTGGAAGTTCGAGAGCGGTGATGACAGCATCGCTTACCTCGCTAAGATCAGCGATCTGCAGCTGGGCCCTGTCAGCGCCTGGGCAAGCTACACCGCTGTTGGCGGCAACTTCTTCGCTCGTTACAAGTCCACTGCAGCGACTGCACTTCTAAACAAGTACAAGGGTGCTGCGGCGGCTGAGATCGGGATCACAGCTGGTCTTCCAGTCGGAATTCCGGCCAAGCTGACGTTGGGCGATACCCTGTGGATGGGCTACCCCGCAGCCACGAAATGGAATGAGACCACCGGTAAGGTAGTCGTCACTCCTATGGAGAACCTCGACGTGACCGTCTCCGGCGCCTACAAGGCAGACCTTGATGCTGACGACGCGAAGAACCATAAGGGCTACAAGGCTCATGGGGATGTCAAGTACACCGTGTTTGGCCTGGAGCTCAACCCGTTCGTCGACTACAAGGTCGATTCCTATGCAGATGCTACAGTGCACACAGGCGATAAGGTTGTCGATACCATCGTCGGCCTCAACATCTACGGCAGCCCGCTGGCCGGACTGGACGTAGGCGTCGAGGGAAGCTACACCATTGAGGAGCCCAAGACGGCTCTCAAGGGCTGGGGCATCTACGCTACCGAGCTGAACCCTGGTTTCGTGAAGAGCGCCATGACGAAGGTAGCCGGAGTGGCGGAGCTGAACAAGGTCGGCACGGCCGACGCGACCACCAACTTCTACGGCTACGCCGGATCAGACATCGTCGTCACCGACAAGCTGACCGCCAAGGTCGGCGTGCTCTCCAAGGACGAGGAGGGCGGAATCGCGGCACACGCGGGCCTGTCCTATCAGGCGAGCGAGAGCATCAATGCGGGCCTGGAGTACGGCTACCGCAGCGTAGCGGTACTGCCGCCCGCAGCCGGCGAGGGCGAACCTGTTCGGTGGAGACCGTTCGATGATGGCGGCAAGAACTACGTGCAGGCGAACGTCACTGGAACCGTTGGCAAGAGCACCATTAAGCTGGCATACGGTGTCAGCGGACTGGGCGACAGCTGCGACGATCTCGGATGCGACGACTTCCACGTGGGCAAGCCGTGGGCATGGATGTACCACCATCCCGGCGCCTTCATGAACTGGCAGCTGCTGAGCCTCTCGGTCAAGGTCCCGTTCTAAGCTGAACCAACCAACAAGGGCCCTCGGAGCGATCCGGGGGTCCTTTTCTTTGCCGGGTTCGTATACTGACTCTGGCTCCGGAGTGCGCTGAAGGGCGGTGCGCACAGCGCGACGGAGCCGGAGGACTGCTATGCACTTTGTTGAGGTTATTCTGCTTTCTGCTGCCATCAGTGTTGACGCCCTGGGGGCCGGCTTGACGTACGGTCTCCGCCGAATCCGTGTGCCTGCGGGTGCAGCGCTGTTGGTTGCCGCGACATCGCTGGTCGGGACAGCCGTGTCCACTCTCGTGGGTTCTACAGCAGCCGACTGGCTGACTCCGCGGGTCGCCGAGCGGATCGGCGGCTTGATCCTTGTGGCCATGGGCCTATGGATAGGCCGGGAGGGAATCAGGGACGGCAGGCGGAACAACGTGGCCATTGGCGTCGATCTTCTGCTGTCGCTGCGTGTGAGGCCGCTTGGAGTGATGATCCAGGTGATGCGGTGCCCCGAGATTGCGGACGTTGACCGTTCGGGCCAACTGGGCGTCGGTGAGGCGGTGCTGCTCGGGTCGGCCTTGGCCCTTGATACGTTCGGCGCCGGCCTTGCGGCGGGGCTGGGCGGAGGGAGCTGGATGACTGTAGCCATGGCAGTGGGGCTCATGACACTGTGTGGCTTGGCGGGAGGCACAGCGCTGGGGCAGCGAGTACCTGAAGGATGCGGCGGGGTATGGCTCAGGGTCGCTCCAGGCGTTATACTTACAGTTATGGGCCTGGCTTCGATCATGTGAAGGCTAGTTCGGCCCAGTGCTGCTCGAACCCTTGCTGCGCGCGAGGCAGGGCGGCATGCGGGAGAGTGTGGACATGATAGTTGTGGGCTTGGCAGGGCAAAGCGGGGCGGGGAAGAGCACGGTAGCGGCCATGTTCGGTGAGCTCGGCGCGTCTTGCCTCGACGTGGACCGGGTGGCGCGAGAGATAGTCCGCTCGGGTTCGCCCGTTCTGGCTGAAATCGGGCGCGTGCTCGGGGCCGAGTATCTGTTGCCTGACGGAGGGCTTGACCGGCGCAAGCTTGGCCCAAGGGT
>CAYZHL010000078.1:9684-10231 GCA_964478095.1 uncultured Clostridia bacterium
AGCTTCTGAACAAGATTACCCACCCAGTGCTGGTGCGCGAGGTGAGCGAATGGATAGCGGAGCTTGGGGCCGACGAGAACCCCCCGCCAGCTGCAATAATCGACGCGGCGGTGCTTTTCGAGTCCGGATTGGCCGAGCTTGCGCATGTGGTGGTAGTAGTCGCGGCGAGTGAGCGGGTGCAGGCCGAGCGGATTGCCGCGCGCGACGGGATCCGGGCCGAAGAGGCGCTCGCCCGGGTCCGGGCGCAGACGCCAGTTGAGGAGATGCTGAAACGCGCCGACTTCGTGATCCGTACCGACTGCTCTCTGGAGCAGATCGAGGCACAGGTGGACAAGGTGTGGCGAACGCTGCTATCGGACCGAGGCGTGTTGTCGGACGGATGATGGTGGGGCACAAGCGCGATGCGCGGGAAAGATGAAACAGCGCATGATGAGACTCGTCTCAATGGCATATGGGTGTAGTCGGAGTTGGTGATATGCTAAAGAAGCTTGCGCGATTGATAAGCTTGGCGGTGGTCTTGGCTGTGCTGAGTATGCTAGTCTCCGTT
>CAYZHL010000079.1:0-2008 GCA_964478095.1 uncultured Clostridia bacterium
CCCCCGGGGGACCACATGCACAGCAGGCAGAGAAGCCGACGAATCCTGCTCGTACAGCAATTGCGTCACCTCCTCCTCCATACTATGCGTGGGCCGGAGGGAAAACCCATCCTACACAGTCTCCGAAATGCTCTTGGCCTGCGTGAATAGGAGCAAGTAATCAGGCCCGCCCGCCTTGCTGTCAGTGCCGCTCATGTTGAAGCCGCCGAAGGGATGGAGCCCCACCAGAGCGCCGGTGCAGCCTCGGTTCACGTAAAGATTCCCCACGTGTACTCTGTCCTTCGCACGCTCTATGTGGAGCCTGGATTTCGAGCATACTGACGCTGTCAGTCCATATTCAGTATCGTTGGCCATCTCGAGAGCGTGATCAAAGTCCCTTGCGCGCATGAAAGCCAGAACCGGGCCGAACACCTCCTCCTGAGCAATGCGCGCTCGCGGGTCGACGTCGGCGATGATCGTAGGTTCGATGTTGTACCCCAGCGAAGCGTCGCCGCGCCCTCCAGCCGCTAACCGTCCCTCGCGCGAACCTATCTCGATGTACTGCATAATGCTGCGGTAGCCTTTCTCGTCGATCACACTGGCAACATCAGGGTTGTCGGCGGCAGGCCCCAGTGACAGCCGCTCTGTCAGGGCTCTCACACGCTCCAGCATCTCATCGTACGCCGCGTCGACCACAATCGCCCTTGAGCAAGCCGAACACTTCTGCCCTTGGAAGCCGTATGCTGATGCCACAATGCCCGTGGCTGCCGACTCGAGGTCAGCAGCGTCGTCCACGATGATGCAGTTCTTCCCTCCCATTTCGGCAACTACGCGCTTGATCCAGATCTGCCCCGGCTGGCCCGAAGCGGCCACTTGGTTAATGTGCAACCCCACGTCCTTGGAGCCTGTGAAGTTGATAAACCTGGTTCGCGGGTTCTGAACAAGATAGTCGCCTATGCTCGCCCCACTCCCAGGGAGGTAGTTCACGACGCCGTCAGGTATTCCGGCTTCCTCCACCATCTCCATGAACTTGGCGGCTATTACTCCGGCGGTGTTCGCAGGCTTGATGACGACGGTATTGCCGGTCACTACCGCCGCCATAGTCATGCCGGTCAGAATGGCCAGCGGGAAGTTCCATGGGCTGATGATCACCCCCACGCCCAGCGGGATGTACAACTGTACGTTGATCTCGGACGGGTGCGGATGGACCGCATTCATCTGGCTGTATCTGATCGCCTCTCGGGCATAGAACTCGCAGAAATCTATGGCTTCCGCCACATCAGCGTCCGCCTCCCGCCAGTTCTTCGATACCTCCAACACCAACCAGGCCACGAGTTCCAGCCTTCGTCGCCTCATCACCGCGGCAAGCTTCATCACGCTCAACGCACGCGCCTCAGCGGGCACACGGCTCCACATGCCAAATGAGTCCCACGCAACGTCGATAGCCGCATCCGCCTCAGCCCTCTCGGCCTGCGCTACATGACCCACCACCTGTTCGTGCCTCGACGGGTTGACTGATCCAACCTCCCGCCGAGTGTCGATCCTCCTGGACCCGATGATCAAGGGATAATGCCTACCAAGCTGTGCCTGCACCTCTGCCAGTGCTTCCTCGATAGCCGCGCGGTTGGCAGCAGCGGAGTAGTCCATCACCGGCTCATTCGAAAACTGTCTCATACACCTGACCCCTTTCTCGGGCGGACCCTCGGGGTCGGAGGCAGATTTCGGGAATCTCCCGCACGGAACGAAAAGGGCCACATAACGCAAATACGCCCGCGTGACCGCGAGCGCATAGCAAAGCTACCGTCTGCCCCTTGCAGGGCAGTCGGAAACCCACTAGCGCTCCTTTCCAAGCACGGGAGGCTCAACCGTTTCCAGCCGAACCCTCGGGCAACCGCCAGGTTGCCACCGGCCCGCACCCCTGCAGCACGACCTGATCAGGAGTGAAGGCTCGGAGACGCTCCTTGGCAATTCGTCGGCAATTCGGGAAATCCTTCGGGTCTACCGTGCCACACGCCTATCCTCGTCCGCG
>CAYZHL010000079.1:2077-10079 GCA_964478095.1 uncultured Clostridia bacterium
AGCTATCGTGAGCGCCATCCGCCCGACTCCGGAGACCGCCGTCAAGGTTCTCGTACACGACCGGTGACGAGAGCCTTTCGCTTTCGACGTGCAGCAGTAGGAGTCCCTCTTGGCCCCGGAAGATGGCGTTGGCAACCCGCATCACCTGGTCATAGTCAGAACAGCGCGCGATCCTCGGCACTGCGAAAGCAACGTTCTCAACGCGGGCTATGGAGACTTTTCGGCAGCGACTGCGATCCAATCGCCACCTTCAGCAAACGCACTCCCCGTCAGGTCATTCCAAACATGTGTGGTCACAAATCCTGACGCCGTGAGTGCGCTGCTGAGGACATCCAGAGAATAGTCGTGAAACCAGTTTCGGTAGATAGTGGCGCTCCGGTCATCGATAACGATGAACTGATCCAGCCAGACCGAGGCGGTCGGGTAGTCATACCCTTGCTCTAGAACCAGATGCCTGCCGGGGCGCCAGAATCCGCCGTTGCTCACATACCAACCACTCCGTAGTCCTGCTCGCATTCTCAGCGCTCGGGTGGTTACATCGAAGATAAGCTGGCCTTTCTTTCTCAAGGCCCTGTGAATCAGCCGCAACAAGGTGTCGCGCTTCTCATCGGAGAAGGTGCAGAGCTCGCCATATACTTGAATCACGGCATCAAAGGCGTCGACGTATTCCATCGTCAAGAAATCCATGCAGCGGTACTCAACCGGCAATTGTGCCTCTGCCGCGCGCCCTCTGGCATATTCCAGGGAACGTTCCGAAATGTCCAGTCCAACGACTAAGGCCCCGGCTCGGCACAATCGCTCGGCATAGAGGCCAGGGCCGCACCCTAGATCAAGCACCTTCATTCCGGGCTTGAGCAAGCCCTCCCTGAACCAGTAGGCGACCGTCCTGTCAATCGTCTCCGGACACCGGCTGGCCACGTCATTGGTGGGGTCAAGGTGCGCCCGCAGCATGCTAGAGGAGATGTGTGGATCATTCCAGAATGCGGGCTCCCCAGGTTCAAAAAGCGGCGGCGCGACAGAACTCGCTGCCACGAGGTCCAATAGCTTCTGGTACATCACGATTCTACACCACCCCAACTAGTGCTGAACGCGCCTGCTATAGGCGCGCCTCTGGAGCCGCCTACTGCAGGCAACCAATGTAGCTATGAACACTCAGGATTCGATAGTGAGCAGTGGATATGCGCCGTACGCTGCATGTATGCCGTCAAATGCCTATCTGCCTGGCCTTTTGTGATGTGTTCATATTCCGAACGGGTTTTCTCCGATATGTCGCGAATCCGGACGATGACTGATGTATAACCGAACGCATATCCGCATAAAAGCGAACGGCGCGATGATCCGGTGGCTGCAACGGCAGATGATGGAATGCTATGACTGGCATATGGGATCAGATGTCAGTACATGTCACTTCCAACTAGGTAATATGGTTGTATATGTTAGGTGTTCTCCGTCTCCGGCGGCCCATACATCTATACGTTCGATTATGCATCACCCATCGTCCGTTTTGTCGACATGTCGTCGAAAATGCGTTCATATAATCGACACCTAGATTTTTCCATCCGCTCTGGAGTTGGCCGCTGCGACTCTCCTGCTGCCTTCGCCATCGGGGACTCTCACACCTCAGGCAACGATCATGCCAGGCGCACTACGAAGACAGCAGGGCCCAGAGCCCTGCCTCAAACCGTTGTTTATCTGGTGCCGGAGGCGGGATTCGAACCCGCACGCCCTCATCGAGCAAAGGATTTTAAGTCCCCTGCGTCTGCCATTCCGCCACTCCGGCATGTGTCAGCTGCATCTGTAGAGGTATCCATCAGGAGTATACCACGTCTGCACCCGGTTACGCCATGCGCTCACCCTGCCGGGGCTATCTCACCAGGGATGCGCCGCCGGCACGCATCGGCCGTCGGCGCATTCGAGTCCTGGCCCTGCGCCATGCTCGGTCAGCTTCTGCACGCATAGTTCTCCCACGGGGTTGGCATTGCCGGCCATGTAGTCCGCTACGTTCATATGCAGGCATTTCACACCCGTCCATTCCGCCGCGCCGCCTACCCCGGATTCCTTGATTACGCGCAGCATGCCTGCGCCCGGCCCGTCCTTCTGCGCGTCGAGCTGCAGTCTAGCGCGATCGGCCTCATCCAGCAACCGTATTCGCTGCGACGCGTATCTGGCGTTGGCCTCTTCGTACTCCAGCCGGAACTGGACATCCTCGCGCATGATGCGTCGAACATCCTCTATCACGCCCCGGCCTTCGAGAGTCGCCACCGCGCTCCGCAGATGGGGGCACGTAAGCCAGAAGACTGTGGGGAACGGGGCCCACGTCGGCGGAACGCCAGGGGTCGGTTCACAGCATGGCCCGGCACCGCCGGCACGCGTCGCCACGTTGTGCTCTGCCACGTCGTGCTCCGCGGCCTTGAGCAGCGGGTAAGTCACAAGCACTTGCGGTTGCCCATGTGAACAGCGCTTAGCCACGGCTAAAGCACGGCCCGCAAGAGGCCTGCCTAGCTGCCGTGCGGCCACTGCCAGGTCGCAAGCCTCAACCCGATCCAACGCTCCACTGATCACGCCGGCGCCCCCTTTTCATCCCGTGTCACATCTTTTCGCAACCCGGGCCCAAAGAAAAGCACTCCGTCTCAGGGAGTGCTGCAGTCATGTCGATGCCGGTTCTCAAACCATTCTGGAAAGACGGGTTCCCCTTCCTCCGCGCTTGGAGTCCTGGTTGCGCTTGAGGTCCTGATGGCGTTCGTCGCTGTCCTTGAGGAACTTGGTGAGTTTGTCCTCAAAAGACTGTTGGTACGCCCGGTCGCGGCGAGCCCTCTGAGCGAGATAGTTGGGATCCGCCTGCTTGATGGACAGCCCGACCTTGCCGCTTTCAACAGCTATGACTTTGACTCTTACTATGTCATTGTGCTTCAGGTAGTCGTTGACATCATGAACAAAAGCGTCGGCTATCTCAGAAATGTGGACAAGGCCCGTCCTCCCTTCACCAATATCGATGAATGCTCCGAATCTGGTGATTCCTGTGACGCGGCCTTCCAAGACTGAGCCGACCTCAATTGACGACATGCTAAGACAGATCCTCCTGTTTTGATGATCCGGGATTTCACCCCGACCAATGTTGTTTTCATTATACACGAGCGCTTGTCACAGTGTCAATCAATGGAACACGGCTGGAACACGATTTGCAGCCTGGTTTCAGTCGTTGATCTCTATGGTTTTCCCCGGGCGCTTCTGCACCGGAACGAACCCGCTCGCATCGGGCTGAGTGACTACATATAGAGTCTCCCCCGGCTTGACAAGGCCAAGTTTCTCTCGGGCGGCCCTTTCCACGTATTCATTGGTGCTGGCCGCGTCTATCTCTTTCTTGAGCTCATCAAGTCTAAGCTCCCACCCCCTGCATTCCTCGAGCAACTCTTGGGTCTCACGCTCCAGAGGCGCGCCTCATCCGCCCACCAACGTACGTCAGGCCCACGCACACTGTGAGTAACACCGCAAGCACGACAGTGAGCTTCGAAGACATACAGCGGCCTCCTTTGCAGCACAGGCCCATCATCCGTCCTGGCGGCCTTGCCCGGATCGGGGTCTTGGGCTGTGTAACTGCGATAGTGTTCGCCGCGTTTTCAGAAATCCCTTCTGAACTGCGCGACTCATTCCGCCCGCAGCTCTGCGTCCCCACCGGGAACTGCGCCTCGCCCAGTGCCCGGTTCGTCGTATCGCTGCCTCACACCATAGCAGAACGGGAAACACGCCATGCCGGATGGTCATGGAGTAGATCCAGAAACCCCCTGCTATCCCCGCTATCACAAACAACCGGACCTCTCCGCGATTGGCCTGCATGAGCATGGCGAATGTCATGGCAGCCGAGAACAGCCAGAAGGACAGGTCGGCACAGGCCGTCGCCAGCCTGCCCGAACCCATTAGCCGCCTGCAGAATGTGGAGATGTCAAAGACCAGTCCCATCAGCATCCCGGCTGCCAGAGACGCGAGCATCGCCCGCAGTTGCCATGCCAGGGTCTCCACCGGCGTAAT
Source organism: uncultured Clostridia bacterium (assembly GCA_964478095.1). Classification (GTDB taxonomy): domain Bacteria; phylum Bacillota; class DTU025; order DTU025; family DTU025; genus UBA5389. Next base: position 6,104 of record CAYZHL010000079.1, read on the forward strand.
CCTCCCTCTGCTCTGGCTGTTGGCTTGATGCTTGGCCGCGTACCTCTGAAGGTTGATCGACGTTGGGATATCTCACGGCAGCCCACACACACAGCAAACACAAGATCCCAATGGCCGCCCATCCTGCCCATGAACGAATTGACGCCGCCGTCACGACTTGATCGGCCCAAACCCGTCCCTGCTCGCCACGGTAGTTGATCCACGCCTGGATGATGCTCCTGACATAACCCTGCGGCCTGTCGGCGGAACTCCGACCCGTCGCCTCGCGAACGCCATCCGGCTCGCCGCCGTGGTCGCCGAGTTCGTTGTAGTCGTCGCTGCCGCTGTGGTCGTCGCTCGGGTCGCTGAAACCGCTGTAGCCGGCGGGCTGGCCTGCGCTGTATGCCGACAGCGCTGCCACTATGTCGCCCTGGTTCGCGTCTATCAGCCAGCGCAGGTAGGCGGCGCCCACACGCAGATTGGCGTCCACGCTGAAGATGCACATCTCGGAGCACGCGGGCGGTGCATGATCGCCCAGGCACTCTGCCTCAGGCATGAACTCCTTCCACACTGCCGGCATCAACTGCATCAGGCCGCGCGCTCCGCGCCACGATACTGCGTCTGTCTGAAACCCGCTGCTCTGCGACATGATCGCTGCCAGGAGCGATGGGTCGACCCCGTTGCGCAGTCCTTCGAAGTTCACCTTCTCGGCGAACGGAAGATCCCGAACCCGGACCCGGGCCGAGTTGTAGGCGCCCATCACTCTCACGGCATCGGCAGACCATCGTTCGATCTTCGACGCGGCCGCAAATGCCACACAGACGCAAATGGCGGTGAGCACCACGGTGGAGATCACCCACTGCTTGCCAACTCGCATGTTTGGGCGGAGAATTGACACAAGCAAGACTATTGGGCTGATCAGGACTCCCAGGATGCCGGTCAAAACGGCAAAGCCCAGCCCCGGACCGGTCCGTCGTCGGACAGGCGGCTTACGGGGCCTGCTTCGACGCGGCGCTGCGCGCTCCGGGCCCCGCCGCGTCTCCTGTGGTAGGTGAAGCGACATCTAACGTCCTCCGTCTATCTGAACAACCTCGCCAAAATCCCCTTGGACCTTCCGGGGTTTTCGTCCGTGTAGTCGCACGACTCCACGTACCCGTCAATCTCAATGACGCCTTCCTCCAGGCTAAGCTGCCTGATGTGGAGATCATGGCCTAGCACGGTCAGCACGCCGGCGTTGGTTTCGAGAACGATCTCCTCGTCGTCGAAACTTTCGACGTTCATGACGCCTTCAACAGTCATGCTCTCACGGTCCACCAGCACTAGCTTGTGCTGAAGCCCCGGACGCTTTCGTCTGATTTCCTCTGGCACATCCGGCCCCTTGGCGGCCATAGACAGCACCCCCTTGGACAATGGTCCTATGGATGTCTATGCCGACCCGGGGCACATGATGCGAATAAGTGATGCACATGAGCAACAATGCCCGCAGACGTGCGCGTACTCGTACTCCTACAGCCCCGCCTTCTTGGCCTCGTTCCACACAGCGTCCATCTCGCCGAGAGTCATGTCCTCAAGACGCACGCCACGCTCGTCAGCCCAACGCTCAATGAAGCGAAACCTGTTGACGAACCGGGCGTTCGCACGCCGCAGGGCTTCCTCTGCATCCATATCCAGCAGGCGCGCCACATTGACCACTGCGAACAGGACGTCCCCCATCTCATCCTGAATCCGATCGCGCCTGCCCGATGCCAGCGCCTCTCGGAATTCGCCGGTCTCCTCCCACACCTTGGCTGCCGCTTGCTCTGCGTATTGCCAGTCGAAGCCAACTCGGCTTGCCTTGTCCTGGATCTTGGCAGCCTGCATCAGAGCCGGAAGGTAACCGGGGATCTCGTCCAAAATCGACGCGGGCGCGCCGCTGTCCGATTCTTTTTCTTTCTGCTTGATGCGCTCCCAGTTGCGCAGCACTGTGCCTGCATCATCGGCCTCCACGTCAGCGAACACATGCGGATGCCGCCTGATGAGCTTCTCGCAGATGGCATCCACGACATCGTTGAAGCTGAACGCGGCTTGCTCGCTTGCGATCTGGCAGTGGAACGCTATTTGCAGTAGGAGGTCGCCCAGCTCCTCGCAGAGCTTGCCCGGATCCCTGCTGTCTATTGCTTCGACGACCTCGTACGCTTCCTCAATCACGTACGGCTTCAGCGACGATGACGTCTGCTTTCGGTCCCACGGGCAGCCGTCAACTCCGCGAAGCCGCATCATGATGTCGATGAGCCGGTCGGCAGGATATCTGCACTGATCTGCCATAGCGCCGGCGCCTCCTGTCCGTGTCGCGTCGGCTCTATCGCTACTCAACCTGCCGACCGATGTATCCTGCTGCCGTAACCACCAGCGACTCCTCGAGATCGCCTACCGTCTTCTGCTGAGACGGTGTACCGATGATCACAGCGCCGACGGGATCGCCGTCTGCTATTATGGGAGCTATGGCCGCCGAGATCAGCGCGAACTCGCTGCCGTCGTCCACCAGAATCGAGGATGACTCGCTTCCACCGCTGAAGTGAACTAGCAGAACCTGCCGTTCCACCATGGACTTCTCAACTGCCCGCCCCACAGCACGGTCGACCAAATTGTGCTCGCCTGCGCCGGCGCACGCTATCACCATGTCCCTGTCGCATATCAGAGCTACCTCGCCCGACGACCTCGCCAGTGCCTCCGCCATGTCGGTCGCCATCTCCTTGAGCTGCCCGACAGCCGAATACTTCTTCAGCACGATGCTGCCGTCCGGATCAACGAATATCTCGACCGAGTCTCCCTCGTGTATTCGCAGACTCCGCCTGAGCTCTTTGGGCACCACGATTCTTCCGAGTTCATCGATGCGCCTTACAATACCGGTTGGTCTCATCCGTCAATCGCCTCCTGTGTAGTAGTCGCCCGATCCACTGCTGCTGCTCTCTGCCTCATCTCTGTAAGCACTCCAACCAACGTATCTAGTATCTCCCTGTCCGGCATCCCTTGTGTCTTGACTCGAATAGTCTGCGTCCTTCCTGCGCCCAGCATAACCTTACCCTTGAACGGCCTCGCAATCCTGATGATATCCTGGCTTGCGTATCGCACGCCCTCCGGGAACCTGACGATCACCGAATTGCGCTCGCCTGCGATCGCCATGACGCCCAGCTCGCGCGCGAGCACTCTGATAGCAGCAATCGTTATGAGGTTAGATACCGGAGCGGGCAGGGGGCCGAACCTGTCGACAAACTCACGCGTAAGGTCGGCTGCGTCTTCCATGGCATCGACGCCGTTGATCTTCTTGTACACATCAATCTTCTGCCGCGAGTCGGACACATAGCTATCCGGCACGAACGCATCGACCGGCAGATCAATCAACACCTGGGCAGGTTCAGGCCTCTTCGCCTCGCCCTTCAGCTCCCTGATCTCTTCTTCCAGGAGTCGGCAGTACATCTCGAAACCGACGGCCGCTATATGCCCATGCTGTTCGGCGCCCAAGATATTGCCTGCTCCCCGGATCTCCAGATCTTTCATAGCGATTTTAAAGCCGGAACCCAACTCCGTAAACTCGCGAATGGCATTCAGGCGTTTTTCCGCTACCTCGGATAAAATCTTATCTTTATTGTAAGTCAGGTAAGCATACGCTACCCTATTGGAACGTCCCACCCGGCCCCTTAACTGATAGAGCTGGGAAAGGCCCAATCTGTCGGCGTCATTGATGATCTGCGTGTTCACATCGGATATACCCAGGCCGTATTCGATAATCGTCGTACTTACCAGGACATCCAGCGACCCTTCCATGAAAGCAAGCATGGCTTTTTCCAGCTGATCTTCCGCCATTCTCCCGTGTCCGACCCCGATACTGGCCTCGGGCGCCAGTTCGCGGACATGGTTGGACACCCTATCGATATCTTCAATGCGGTTATGCACATAATAGACCTGCCCGCCCCGCCCCAATTCCCGCCGGATGGCTTCCCGAATCAGCTGGGGAGAG
>CAYZHL010000080.1:0-6640 GCA_964478095.1 uncultured Clostridia bacterium
CTTTCAAGGCAGCCATAGCGGCGGGGGTAGGCGCGATAATGACCGCCCACGTCACATTTCCCGCCATCGAGCCCGAGCCGCTTCTGCCTGCAACGATGTCGCAGAAGGTGCTTCAGGGTCTGCTCCGGGAGGAACTCGGGTTCAGGGGCATCATCATCACCGACGATCTTTTCATGGGCGCGATATCGAAGTCATACGGACTCGCGGAGGCGGCGATCAGGTCGATAAACGCCGGCGCCGATATCGTTCTCATGTGTCATAAGCCCGATGAACAGGCCATCGCGATCAAGGCAGTCTGGGAGGCCGCGCGTTCCGGGCGGATTTCCATGGATACGATCGACTCGTCGGTCCGTCGTGTGCTCTCGGTGAAAGCGTTGTTCGGAATCTTGACCCCGCCTGTGCTGACAAACATGCCAAAGGGTGTGCGTTCACTGGCCAATCGAAAGCTTGCGCTTGAGATTGCCCGCGAGTCTGTGACAGTTGTCATGGACAGGGATGGAATCATCCCATTCTCGCCGGGAGGGGGTGGCGCCGACGGAGGGGCATGCAAGGCTGGCCGCGACGACCGCAACGAGGTCGACGTGCTTGTAATCAGTCCCGACATCAAGAACCTCACCATGGTTGAGGACACCGGCTCTCACGGATCCCCGCTTGCCAAGGCTGTGCGCATGTTCGTCCCCGGAGCGTCGGATATCACGGTGTCGCAGTCGCCGTCGGATCAGGAGATTGAGGCCGCGGCGACCGCTGCCTCCGGGCGCGACTTGGTGATCGTGGGCACGCACAACGGGCATCTTTATCCCGCACAGGCTGCGTTGGTGAAGCGAGTGGCGCAGGCCGGGTCGCCTGTTGTAGTAGTAGGCATGCGTAACCCATACGATGTGAGGGACTTCCCCGAGATCGGGACCTATATCGCGGCCTACAGCTTCCGGGAGTGTAGTATGCGGGCTGCTGCAGAGGTCATATTCGGCTTCACTGTTCCGTCAGGGCGGCTGCCAGTCACTATCCCTGGCGTCAAGTAGCACCACAGATAGCGCTCGTTCGATTGATGAAGGACGTGAGTAGTAGTGAGCGTTACGGAAGGCCGAAACCCCAAAGCCCGCAACCTCGACATGCTGTCTGTGCGGGAGATCCTGCAATTGATGAATGAAGAAGACAGAACTGTGGCCGAAGCCGTCGGGGCGGTGCTCGACCAGGTGGCGGAAGCTGTCGACCTGGTAGTAAGCTCACTCGAGGCTGGCGGGCGGCTGTTCTATGCCGGAGCGGGAACCAGCGGACGGATTGCGCTCTTGGACGCGGCTGAGTGCCCGCCGACTTTCGGCACGCCTCCGGAGTTGGTTCAGGTGCTGATCGCCGGAGGCGAGTCTGCGCTTGCAAAGGCGCACGAGGGCGTGGAGGACGATTTCGAGCTGGGCATAGAAGACGCCGAGGCCAGAGGGATCACAGGTCTCGACGCCGTCGTGGGTGTATCGGCCAGCGGAAACGCCCGGTACGTGCTGGGGGTGCTGACCTACGCTAGGCGCGAGGGCGCGGCGACCATCGGTCTCACGTGCAACCCATCGTCCTCCATGGAAGACTTGGTAGATGTAGCCATCAAGCCTATTGTGGGGCCCGAAGTAGTGATGGGCTCAAGCAGGCTCAAGGCGGGCACTGCTCAGAAAATGGTGCTTAACATGATCAGCACCGCGTCCATGGCGAAACTGGGCCGGGTGTATCAGGATCTCATGATAGAGCTTCGCCCTGCCAATCGCAAGCTGGCCGGCAGGATCAGGCGTGTCGTATCTATAGCCGGCGGAGTGGATGACGATACTGCGGGGCGCTTGATCGAACAGGCGGGCGGGAGCCTGAAAGCGGCAGTGTTGATGGCGAAGAATGGAGGAAGACTGGATCACGCGCAGGCTGTACTAGATCAAGCGGGTGACAACCTTCGCGCTGCTCTGGAGCTTATCGAGACGGCGAGCATCGAGGAACGACTAGAACAGCGGTGAGTGTTCGAGGTGAGTGTTCGGATGGTGGGACCCACCGAGCCAGTCAGAACCGAGCCAATCAGAGTAGTCGGCCTGATGTCGGGGACGTCCGCCGACGGAATAGACGCAGTGCTGGTGGAGATATCAGAGCAACCCGGTCTGCGACCGCAGCTACAGCCAGGGTTGCTGCCGGGGACACTCTCTATCCGCACATTGGCGTATGCAAACACGCCGTTCGATGCCGAACTCCGGGAGCGAGTGTTCGAGTTGTTCTCGCCGCCGTCCTCGACGGTCGACAAGATATGCCGGATGAATGTGGTTCTGGGAGAAGCGTTTGCCCAGGCGGCGCTGGGCGTGATACAGTCTGCAGGGCTTTCGCCGAAAGATGTTCACCTCGTGGGGTCGCACGGACAGACCATCCAGCATATGCCGGCTTGCCATGCAACGCTGCAGATCGGGGAGGCAGCGGTGATCGCTCAGCGAACGGGGATCACCACAGTGTCGAACTTTCGCGCCCGCGACATGGCCGTCGGCGGCGAGGGAGCGCCGCTAGTGCCTTACTTCGACTGGCTTGTGTTCCGCCATCCCGGGCGCACTCGCGTGCTTCAGAACATCGGCGGGATAGCCAACATGACGGTGTTGCCGGCCGGGTGCGGGCTGGAAGACGTCTATGCTTTCGATAACGGGCCCGGGAATATGATCATCGACTACATGGCGAACACGCTCACGGCGGGTAGGCTCCACTACGACGAGGACGGCGCCGTGGCCGGGGCAGGCAAGGTTAACCACGAGCTGCTGGGCCAGCTGATGGAACACCCCTTCATACTGCGCCTCCCGCCCAAGACGAGCGGCCGGGAGGAATTCGGCGCACAGTTCGCGCATGACCTGATCTTGAGGTGGAGGCGGGCGGGGCTCGCGGATGAGGACATGATGGCCACCGCCGCCGCTTTCACGGCCGAGGCGGTCGCGTGGCACCTGAAGAAGTACGTCATCCCTCGAAGCGGCCTGGGCGAAGTGATTGTGAGCGGAGGGGGCGCTTTCAACCCCGTTTTGGTACAGATGATACGGGATCGTGTAGCGCCGGTCCCCGTGGCTTGCGCCGATGAATACGGAGTGTCGAGCGATGCCAAAGAGGCCATCGCTTTTGCCGTTCTGGCTTATGAGACCATGCGCGGCCGCCCGGCCAACGTTCCGGGTGCTACCGGGGCAGCTGAATCGGTCGTTCTGGGATGCATTACCCCAGGATGCCGCGGGGCGCAGTGGCGGGCGCGGGTACCGGTGCGGGAGCCAGCGCCGGCGGTTGTCAACTAAGGCTGCGACAACTATCCTGCCGCCCAAGGGCCCATGGGGCAGGGGAGGCGGATGGTCGGGAATAGGGATCAGATCATAAGGAGGCGCAGATCAGTGAGGAAGTCAAGGTTTCTACTTACGTGCCTGGTATGTGTGGCATTTCTCGCGGTTGCCGTTGCGGCGGGCCCTGGAGCTGGAGCTGCCGCCAAGACGGAACTCACATTCTGGAGCTGGCGTACTGAGGACATCGATGCCTATGCCAAGTTCATCAAAGTGTTCGAGGCCAAGAACCCTGGGATCACTGTGAAGTTCATACCGTACAAGAACACCGAGTACAATACGATACTGGCTACAGCGCTTCAGGGCGGCACAGGGCCCGACATCGTGCAGCTCAGGTCGTACGGAGGCATGGAAGCCCTGGCGGCCGCGGGCTACCTCGTTCCGCTTGACGCCGGCGCCGTGCCGGGGCTGGCCAAATTCCCGAAGGATCTTCTCAAGGGAGCTACGAACAGGGGCGATGGCAAGGTCTACGGAGTGCCGTTTGCCATTCAGACGATTCAGGTGATCTACAACAGAACCGTCTTCGACAAGCTTGGGCTGAAAGAGCCTGCGACCTGGGACGAATTCCTGAAGCTCGGCGCGGCGCTGAAGGCCAAGGGTTACGTGCCGCTGGCCAACGGCGGCAAGGACGGATGGACTTTCGAGACCTTGTTTGGCGGGGTGGCGGCCAATTTCTACGGCGGCAACGAGTTTGCTGATGCCGTTATCGCCGGCAAGACCACGTTCAACGATCCCAGGTTCGTGTACGCCCTGAGGAAGATGCTTGAGCTGCGTCCCTACATGCCGGCGAGCTTCATGGGCGTCGCGTACACCGATATGCAGATGATGTTCGCGCAGGAAATGGCGGCCATGATGATAGGCGGATCGTATGAGATCGGTACTTTCGAGCGGCTCAACCCCAGCCTCGAGATGGGGGTGTTCGCTGTTCCGGGAGAGAAGGCTGCTGACGGAGGGTACGTCGGAGTGTATGTAGACGGCTCATACGGCATTAATGCAGCCTCGAAGCATAAGGAAGAGGCACTTCGGTTCATCAACTTCCTGGCGTCCGCCGAATACGGCCAGATGTTCGCAGACGAGCTTTCGCAGCCGTCGGCTGTTCCAGGCGTCAAGCCGAAGCACCCGGTGCTGGCCGAGATGCTTGCGCTGGCCGAGAAGAAGTCAGTGCCCCATCTGATGCTGGTGGGCTTCAGGTTCGAGCAGCCCAGCGGGTCGACTCTGCTCCAAAACGACCTGCAGGGAATGTTCTCCGACAAGCTCACACCGGAGCAGGTGGCTGCGGACATTCAGGCCGGCCTGGCTAAGTGGTATAAGCCGTTCCAGAAGTAAGCAACTGACAGCGGGCAGTAGTGGATGGCAGTGGATGGTTGCGCGGCGACCAGGCCGCCCAGCGGTCTGGTCGCCACATACAACCCGACTTTGGGGGAATCAACGTGCTCGATCGACTGTTTCGTCGTCGGATCTATTGGCTCTTCCTGGCGCCCGCCCTGATCGTGTACACGGTCTTCATGGTGTACCCGCTGCTGTCGTCATTCGGCTACAGCTTCTTTCGGTGGAACGGGTACATCCGGGAAGGATTTGCAGGCCTGGCCAACTACTCGAAAGTCCTCTTTGAGAGCCCATACAGCGAAAGGCTGATAGGCGCTCTCAAGCACAACGTCATGTTCTTCACAGCCACGTTCGCGATTCAGACCACCTTCGGCCTCTTTCTGGCTGTTATGCTGAACCGGGGAGGGAGATTCCTCAAGGCATGCCAGGTAGCGTATTTTGCCCCCTACACACTGTCGATGGTGGTTGTAGGTTTTCTGTGGCTGCTTTTGCTCAACCCTACCTGGGGGCAGGTCAACAAGATCCTGGCAGCTATCGGCCTGGGGCGATTCGCCCGGCCTTGGCTGGGCGATACTGCCACGGCGCTGCACACGATAGTCCTTGTGAACGCGTGGCGGTGGCTCGGGTTTCCCATAACGGTGTACCTTGCGGGGCTTCAGGGCATCCCAGAGGAACTTCACGAGGTGGCCCGAGTCGACGGCGCTACTCCGTGGCAAGTATTCCGCAGCGTGACGCTGCCGCTTCTGGCCCCTACCATCGGCATGGTGAGCATACTTACGTTCATCTATGACTTCAACGCCTTTGAGCAGATCTTCGTCATGCAAGGCTCCAGCGGAAGCCCGTTCTACTCCACCGACGTGCTGGGCACTTTCTTCTACCGAACCGCGTTTGGCGACTCCACAACAGGCGGCGAGGTGGGGCAGGTAGGCCTGGGTTCGGCCATAGCGGTGCTAATGTTTCTCGTGGTGTGCGTTGCCTCCATCATCGGGGTCCGCCTCACACGCCGACAGGAGGTGGAGATGTGATGATGAGAAAACGCGGTATGCTGGTGTTGTACGTCCTTCTGGGAGCGTACGCGGTGGTGGTATCATATCCTCTCTTTCTCATGGTCGTTACCGCGTTCAAGTCCACCAGGGAGATCTTCTTCGCGCCGTTCGCTCTGCCCAAGAAGTGGAGCTTCGTCAACTTCGCGACTGTATGGCAGAGGGCCAACTTCCCGGTGTACATGAAGAACAGCATCATAGTCACCGGCACTTCCGTGGCGCTGATCGGGTTCATCTCATCGCTTGCGGCGTACGCCCTGGCCCGCTACCGGTTCCGGTGGAACAATGCGCTCTACATTTACTTCCTGGCCGGCCTGATGGTTCCCATACGTCTCGGAGTGCTTCCGCTCTTCCTGCTCATGAGGGACCTGGGCCTGCTGGACACGCATGCGTCGCTCATACTGGTATACGTGGCAAGCGGGATGCCCATGTCCGTCTTCATACTGACAGGCTTCTTCCGCACGCTGCCTCAGGAGCTCGAGTTCGCCGCGCGAATCGATGGCTGCACAGAGTTCCAGGTATTCTACAAGGTCATGCTGCCGCTGGTAAGGCCCGCCCTAGCCACAGTGATGCTCATCAACTTCGTGCCGCTGTGGAACGACTTCTTCTTCCCCTTGATATTCCTGCGTAATGACGCCCTGAAGACTATTCCCCTTGGAATGACTGTCTTCTTCGGGCAGTACGAGACCAACTGGGGCGTGGTATTTGCCGGCATGCTGCTCGCGAGCCTTCCGCTATTGGCCCTGTATCTGCTGATGTCGCAGCAGTTCATCAAGGGTCTGACCGCAGGGGCGGTTAAGGGCTAGCACGGGGGCGGGCGACCCGTGCCGGATCAGCGCCGGGCCAAGCGGCAACATCGGCGCGAGGGCCGGACAGAGGCCTGTGCCAGGTGGGACGGGCGAGCATGGAAGTGCTATCGTTGGGAGAGATGAGGAGAGACAAGCCATGGCTCAACAC
>CAYZHL010000080.1:6655-10044 GCA_964478095.1 uncultured Clostridia bacterium
GAACCATGACGCCATCGAGCTGTTCCGCCGCCTCGACCGGGACCTGTGGGAGGACCAGAACCGGGTCCGGCGCCGAAACCAAGTGCTGTCCGGGATAGACGTAGTGATGGGCGGCGCCGACGTTGGCGCCTGCGCTGTCGCTGAGGCCGTCGTCGACGCAGGTGCCCATACTGGCGCTGAAGCTGACGTCGATGTGTCGCGAGCCCTTGCCGGCAAACGGTTGGGCCTGATCACGAACCCCACAGGAGTGACGAAGTCCCTCGAGGCGACGCTGGATGCTCTTCACCGCGACAGGAGGTTCCAGCTTGTAGCGGCTTTCGGCCCCGAGCACGGCCTGAGGGGCGAGGCGCAGGACGCAGTGCATATAGGCGACTTCCGCGATGAGGCTACAGGGGTCATGGTGTACAGCTTGTACGGGGCGAACCGGCGACCTACCGCCGACGCGCTCGCAGACCTGGACGCGCTGGTATTCGACATTCAGGATGTGGGCGCAAGGTTCTACACGTATGTGTCGACCATGCTGCTGTCGATGCGCGCATGCGCCGAGGTCGGAAAGGAGTTCATCGTTCTCGACCGGCCCAACCCGATATCCGGCAACCTAGTGGAAGGCGGCATCCTTGACGAACGCTTCACATCTTTCGTGGGAGCGTGCCCAGTGCCGGTGCGGCACGGGCTGACCGTGGGCGAGCTGGCCAAGTGGGCGAACGAAACGCTCGAAATCGGCTGCCGGCTCACGGTGTGCAAAGTGACGGAGTGGAAGCGCCCGATGTGGGCCGACGAGACGGACCTACCGTGGGTGATGCCTTCCCCAAACATTCCGTCGCTCGATACCGCAACCGTGTATCCGGGCGCCTGCTTCGTGGAAGGCACCAACCTCTCCGAAGGCCGCGGAACCACCCGCCCGTTCGAGCTGATCGGCGCTCCGTGGGTCGATGGTCCGGCCCTGGCCGGCCGTTTGAACGGCTTGGGGCTTGCGGGGTGCAGGTTCAGGCCTGTCTTCTTCGAGCCCGCATTCTCCAAACATGCAGGCGAGGCATGCGGGGGCGTGCAGATCCACGTGCTTGACAGGGACGTGTTCAGGCCGGTTCGGACCGGGATCTACATTCTCGCGGCGATACACAAGCTCTACCCCGATCGGTTCCAGTGGATCGGCACCCCGGAGCAGCAAGCTGCAGGGCGACTACACATAGACCTCCTGGCCGGAACGGACGAACTCCGCCGAACGCTGGACTTGGGTGGATACGATCGAGGCATCGACGAACTGCTGACCAAATGGGACGCCGATGCGGCGCGGTTCGAGGCAGAGCGCAAGCGGTTTCTGCTTTACCGCAGCTGAGCCAGCGTTCGCGCCGGGGCCCCCGGTCTCAGTCCCAGGCTACCAGGCTACCAGTCCCCAGGTTCCAGGCCCCAGGTTCTCGGTCGACGCTGCATGCGCAGGCGCCCAGCGGCAGTGGAGTATGGGAAAATATGGTCTGTTCATATTCCGGACGCATTTTCCTCGATCTGTTCACGTTGGTGACGATGACTGCTGCATAATCTAACGCATAACTGTATGGAGCGGCAGAAGGCCGCTGACAGTGGGATTCATTGGTAGGTAATGCGTCAGCAAGATACAATGTGTAACATGATCACCCAGATGACTGGGCCAGTAACACCAGTTACTGGGGTTTTGCTCATTAGGCAATCCGGTCCTCGCGGTTTATGCACCTATGCGTCGCAATATGCATCACCTATCGTCCGATTTCGCGACACATCCCCGGAAATGCGTTCGAAAAATGAACGAATCATCAAAAGGCAAGCTCAAGGGCGTTATGGGCCGATGTGCAGCGTATGGCCTCAAGGCGGATCCGCTTACTCCCTCACGTACCCACCGAATCGTTCCGCGTCTTCCGTCATCGACTGTAGCTTGGCCATGACGTCCGGGGTCATGCCGGGCACTGACTCAAGATCGGCCAATCGCCGGAGGTATCCGAGGTTCCCGCGGAGCCTGACGATCGCCGCCGCCAGGCTGTGGCTGATTCCGGGGACGGTCATCAGCTCGGTCTCTGTCGATGTGTTCAGGTTCAGGGCGAGGGGAACGGAGCGCTCCTTCTCCCATACGGCCCGGGCGATTCCAAAATCGCTGTTCAGCAGCCACAGCTCAGGGCCGATGTTGCCCCAGAGCGAAATGGGCCGCGGCTGCGATTCCGTCGAGGGTGCGGTCACAGCTGTGACTGCCGCGCGGAGTTCGCGCAGCCCATTGATGAGCGCCTGCGCATCGGCACGGAATGCGTCGATGTTGCCCAGCCTGCCTGAGCGCGCGGCGCGTTCATACATCTTCACTGCATCCTGCGATACAGTGGCGCCGTATGTGGCGGCTATGACGATATCGGCCATGGCAGCCCTGTCTTCGGGGAATAGCTCCATGAACCTATCGACAAACTCCATCATCGATATCATCGGTTCGGCCTGCCGTCCCATGGCGCCGATAGCGGCGATGATCTTGAGATCAACATCGAGGCCAGGGCCGGTCAGGCGCTCGTCGTTGGTGATCCTGTAGAACAGAGTCGCGATCACGCCTTCGCAGGCCATCATCTGCTGGCCGGTTTTCAGGGTATCCCGATCGAACAAGACAGACGTCTCGCTGTCGAGGTAGAGCTCGTAGGCATCGGAGCATTCATTAATGCGGGTCGGAATCGCTTTCCCATGGACGTAGAGGTTCTCCCGAACTCCGTGGACTCGCATAAATGTATCGATGCCGCTGTGCCACAGTCCTCGAACCTGCTCGACCAGGTTCATTTGATGGGGCGCGGCGGACTCGATCTGCTTCGCAGCGACCGCCTGGAGATGCTCGGCGAAGCCCTCGTCGAAAGCAGTCTGGTAGTCGGTGACTGCCATGCTCATATGCATCTTGGTAGACGGCGAGGGCCGGTGGGCGAAGCTGCGCACGAGGTTTCGTATGATAACATGGCCTATCTCATGACAGAAAGTGCTGACGATGCCGTCGTCTTCCACAGAAGATTCGTCTACAACCATCTCGACATATCCGGAAGGGACGAAGGTTCTCTCGCCATCTGTGTCAAGCCAAAAGCCGACCCTGGCGAATCCGCCTTCTCTGTTGGAAAGCAGGAGGAATGCGGGACCATCGGTCGCGCTCAGCGCCATCAAGCGACTCTGCCTCTCCATCCTGAGCGCCCGTACTGCGGGGCCAGTAGTGAGCCTGCACTTCAAGGCATCTACGATGCTGCTCACAGCCGAATCGGCGATGGGTTCTCGGAGCACAGGATACGACCGGTCAAATGGCCCTTCCTGATGCAGTATTCCGCCCGCGTCATCCGTGAGAGGCACCAGAACCCGGTAAGCGTCAAATAGCACCCACATGGAGTGAAGCCAGCGAACATGCGATAATC
>CAYZHL010000081.1:0-4296 GCA_964478095.1 uncultured Clostridia bacterium
GTACGTACGCCCTCGGGACAGGTTCTTTTCACTTTGGGTTTGGTTGGCTATAGTCGCCGATCGCTAGCGGAATCCAAGAAGCCAGGCAGGGGTCAGTATGGGGTATGTGATCGTGGGCGCTCTGGTGCTATCTGGAATCGTCCAGTTGAGCATCGGCATCTACGTGATTGTTCAGAGCAACCGAGGCAAGAACCTGTGGTTCTCCTGTCTCGCTACTGCTGCTTCTGTGTACTCGTTCGGCTATGCCTTCGAACTCACTGCACAGACAGTACGGCAAGCCCTCGTCTATGTGAGAATCGAATACCTGGGTATAGCTTTCCTGCCCACACTCGGATTACTTACCGCCCTTGAGTTCACAGGAAAGCGCTGGAGTCCAAGCAGCAAACCGGCGATCGCCATGCTCGCCTTCTCGGCGCTCACCCTGGTAGGCATGCACACCACCGCCTTCCACCGCCTCTACTATGCCGACCTCGTGCTCACAAGAGTGGGGGCGTTGACCATAGTCCAGATCACGCGCGGTCCGTGGTACACAGCGTCGAGGACGTACTCCAACCTAATGCTTGTACTCGGTGCTGTTGTGGTGGTCCGGTCCATCGTCACGGCGCCGGCTGACCTCAAATCCGGACACTGGCTCTTCCTGGCAGGTTTTGCCTTGATGGGGCTGAGCAGCAACGCATGTGCTGCAGGGCTGAGCCCTTGTGGCGTGGACCTTACGCCGTACGGGTTCATGGCCATGAATGTGCTTTTCCTCATAGGGCTGAGCCCCGGTCAAGTGTTTGACGTGGTGTCGATCGCCAAAAGCCGGGTCTTCGACGGCATGGATGACATCGTCGTGATCATCGACAGAAGCAACCGAGTTGCCGGGTACAACCCGGCCCTTCATCAGATCATACCGGAACTAGGCAGCGGCTACGTGGGCGAGCCTCTCCGCGCGGTCTTCGACAAGCATCCGGAGATCACCGAATTCGCCGCAACACATTGGGATGGCGAAGCCGACATCGCGCTAAGTGACGGCTCGGGTCGCGTATTCAGGGCGCGCGTTCGCACCGTAGGCCGGAATAGCAGGCGCGGCGGCACGCGTGTAGTCGCCAAGTACCTTACCATGACCGACATCTCCAAAGAGATGAATATGGTCCGAGCCATGAAAGACCTCGCCGATCTCGACGCATTGACTGGCATTGCGAATCGCAGATCATTCTATGATCAGATAGAACAGTTGATCGGCGGGCAACGAGCGGGTTGCCCCATAGCCGTGATCTTGATGGATATCGACCACTTCAAAGCCGTGAATGATACCTACGGGCACAAGGCCGGCGACATTGTGCTTCAGGCAATCGCCTCGTTACTCAGTCAGAACACACGCGCCCAGGATATCCTGGCGAGGTACGGTGGAGAGGAGTTCATTCTAGCCATTCCTGACATGGGCGTGGGCGGCGCTGTGGCGATGGCAGAAAGGCTTCGCATGAGCATCAACGCTTTCGAGGAGATCTACGAGGGGCAATCAATCAAAGCCACCGCCAGCTTCGGTGTTGCGTGTGACACAACAGGCCCCGGCTTTGACATGGAGTCTCTCATCAAGAACGCCGACACGGCTCTCTACGAGGCCAAGAGCTCGGGCCGAGACTCAGTCGTCATGCGCTGATCATCATCGCTCATCGACCAGCACAACCAAGGCATTGCTCAGCGCGCGTCCGGGTTTGGTCAAGTACTTGCCTTCGTACACCAGCCCGGAGGACGCTCCCCCATCGAGATTCATTGCCTCCACAGCACCAAGCGCCTGCATGACCTGAGCGAATTGGGCCATGGTCGCTGCAGCGCAGGTCACCGCCAGAAGGTCTCCGCCTTTCGTCAACGCAAGCCCGCTGCGCGCCGACGACATGGATAGGATCTTGGCCTCGGTGAACCCCTCCGCCTTGGCTGATTCCGCGGAATAGCTCACTTTTCCCCCCGACACCAGCCTAGGGCCTGCCCCAAGTCCTTGGCTGACTCGCCCCCAGAACCCTGTCCTGTCGCTGCCGTCTGACATCACAACCTTGTACTCGACAGCGGCGCCAACTGCGAAACGTGCAGCGAGCCCTTCTTCGCTTCCCTGGAAGTTGATGACGCAACCATCCTCAGGGATCTCCTGTTCGCCGCGGCCAATCGCGGCGACGACGCCATCCCTAACCACCACCGATACTCCGTCGGTCGCCCCAGTTCGCCGTCCGCGTGCCGGCGTGAAAATCCCTGCGTAATTCTGCGATGTCGGCGTCCGGTTGATCCAATACGCATACCAGTTACCCGGCCACGTCCAAAGGCCGTTGGTTGCGCCTACAATCTTGAAACGTGCAGGTTCCATCCTCACTTCGTTTCCATCAGTAACCGCAAACACCGTTCCCGTGGCTCCGCGGTGAACGAACTCGCCGTCCCGGATCAAGGTTCCGACGGGGTCCTTGTAAGGCCCGTCGACGTAGGCATTGAAGAAGGTCCCGTTGATCGCCGCCTGCGCACCCGCTCGCGCCGCCATGGAAAGAAGGTCTTCAGTGCCGCCAACCCTGTCCTGCCCCAGAACGACACGAAGACGGACCCTCGGATCGCCCAGGTCTGCCCGGACGTAGTTCACCTGGAAGGCCTTAGTCCCAACCTTCACGCTCTGGGATCCGGACACGATGCTGCCGGGGTCCGAGGCCGGGGTTGCGCACTCCGTCCCGGCCCCGCCAAACGCCGCCAACACGAGCAGGGCCACCAGGGCTGCACGGACAGCGCTCCTGCCAATGAACCCGCATCCCATCATCTTTCGGCTTATCATCTTGCACAGAACCTCCAGAGCCCAGATGATCTCGCGCTCATGACGCCCACGCGCATATGGCAATGCTTCGACCTGGGTCATGCCTATACCTTCACGCCTCGGGCGAACAGCCGCGGAATACTACCCAAAAGCCGTCGCCGCAAGCTACTCCGCCTTCGCGCGGCAGGGCCCGGCGCAGAGCCTCGGAGATGATATCAATGCCGGATGCATGATCTAGGTGCAAGCATAGCGGGAGTTGCGACCGGCGGGCGGATAGTAGGTGACCCCCTCCACAACTCTGCTGATCATCCCGCGCTTCGATGGGTTGTCAGGCTCCATTCCCAAGTTGACGGACTTGAACAAGGCTATCAGCTGCCCGATCACCGCATCCACAGGCGGGCGCAGATCATCATGGACGAATGGGCCGGTCGGTGCAAGCTCGATGCAGACATCCACAACGTCTGCCAGGTCTCGCGGCGCTTTGGGGGCGACTGCCAGTTTGAGAGCCTGCGGCTGCTTGGCATGGACTTCGTTCATCAGATCGAGTTCGTACCTTCTTCTGTGTCCATCGCCCGAGACGAAACAGACGACCAGCGTCTCTTCATTTACGACTGCCTCGGGCCCGTGCCGCACCCCAAGGAAAGTCTCACTCTGCGTCACCACCACGCCGTCCGTCATCTCCTGCAGTTTGAGCGCAGATTCGCGCGCGACTCCATACAGCGCCCCGCTGCCCAAAAAGAGCGCGCGCTCAAAGGGCCGATCGGCGATGTCCTTTACCGAGCCCGCAAGCTCTGTGACCGCTCGTTCGCCCGCCGCTGCCAGCAGGTCTATGTTCGATAGATACGCATGAATGTCCTCGGCAAACCCCAAAGCCTGGCCGGCCACGACCATGTTCGTGAATGACGAGGTCATCGCCAGCCCCTTGTCATTGGTTCGCTCATCCAAAACCACGGCACTCACAGTCCCATCGAACTCCCCATCCCTCGCTGCAGTTGCCAGGCCCCCATGCTCGTTGCACGTAATCGCCAGGAACCTGGCATCCGGGCACACCGCGCGGACCGAATCGATAGTGCCCAGGCTCTCGGGGCTATCGCCTGATCGAGCAAACAGAACTACCAGATAAGGATGATCCCTGAGGCAGGTAACAGACGGATCCAGTACTATGTCCGTCGATGCGACAGCGCGGGCCTCCACCTGAAGACGTTTCCTGAGGAATGGCTCCAGCGACATGCCCACATGGTGAGAGCTGCCGGCGCCCGACAGTACAATGCCGCGGGCGGCCATCCGCCCGCTCGGCGGGGCCTCATAATGCATGCTGTGAACCACCGCGGACAGATTGCGAGACATGAGTCGGGCAGTGCCGGGCCATAGCGCCGCCTGCCCGCGGATTTCGCCGGGCGTATGGACCGCAGCTCCCTTGCCGCTCTGCCCGGCACAGGTTCGTGTGGTATGTATGAGTTGGTCAAGCGCTCCCGTCATCGTTGATTCCCTCCCACTACCCTATCTCTCGCTCCAGGGCATCGAATGCG
>CAYZHL010000081.1:4410-6734 GCA_964478095.1 uncultured Clostridia bacterium
GGCGGGAACGGGACATGGCGCCCCAGGAACTCCGCTATCCGCTGAGTGTAGCTGCATAGAGCCATGCCGACCCCGCCGCCCAGGACCACCTTTTCCGGGTTGACGACTGCCGCGATGTTGCTCAGCGCAGAACACAGACACTGCACGGTGTGGTCGACCACTTTCCGCGCGTTCGCATCGCCCTGCGCGGCAAGGGCCAAAACCGTTTCAGAATCTACAATCTGCGTAGGCTCGTCGCCGGCTGTTCCGCCCGCTAGATCCCTCCACCTCTTGGCTATTCCAGGGCCCGAGATCGACTGCTCCAATGCGCCCTGGTCACTGAATGCCAACCTTATCATGGACGGATCCACAACCATGTATCCGATCTCGCCCGCCGCACTATGCCGGCCTCTGATGAGATTGCCATCGACGATTATCCCGGCAGCCACGCCCACTGCTATATTGACGAAAACCAGGTTGTCGCAGCCTTTTCCTGCTCCCCAGCGCCTTTCGCCGATAATCGCCATGTCAACATCGTTTTCTACAAGGATCTCACAGCCGAACTCCGACTGGAGCAGAGATCGAAACGGCACATCAGACCAGTCTGGGATGAACGGCGCCAAAATGCTCCGGTCGGTCCTCTCCAGGCTGATACCTGGGGCAGCTGTTCCAACAGCAATAACCTTCGATTTGGGTATATCTGCCGACGCAATAGCAGCTCTGCATGCTTCCATGAGGCGCTCCATAACTCGAGCGCCGCCTTCGTAGGCCAGCGTAGGCATCTCGGTCTTGTGGATGACAGCTCCACACAGATCGGCCACTGCAACCCTGATCTTCCTGGCGCCCAAATCCACACCGAGCACATATCCCCTTCTCGGATTGTGCTCCAAAAGCTCAGTCTTGCGCCCAGCCCCGTTCCCGTAAGTTCGGCCCCTGACCACAAGTTCCTGTTCGAGCAATCCGGATACGGCTGTCGAGACCGAGGCCGTGCTGATATCGAGCTTCAACTGAATCTCGCTGCGCGATATCGGCCCCTCGTCGCGGATAAGGCGGTAGACCTCTGTCCTTGTGGAAGCCATTGATGATCAACCTCCAGGCTCAGTCTTCAGGCTCAGCCTCCAGCCCAAATACCGTCGTGCCAAGGAAAGCTCTCGTATTATTCCATCATAGTGAAGTATATACCCACGCGGGATGGCATTGTGGCCATTATTTCATTTCGCTGAATTATTCGGGGGCCCCAGGCATATTCCTGCTAACTGCCATGGATCGGTGAAATCTAGTCTCGCTCCATGCGAGACTCATCGTCCATCCGGTGACAGGAGTTCCTTATCAAGAACAGAAGCAACGTCCGGAGGGCACGCGGAAGCCCCTTCGGGCATTCCCACCATGCGATGCAACCTTTTCCCTCCCGACCGTCTCTTAAGAAGCGGGAGGGTGACGATTGGCGTTGACGGCTGTAAGGGAGTTATCTTTCGGGATGCATCAAGAAGCAAGGTTGGCATTCGAAAACGCCCTGGTCGGCAGGCTTCGGGCTGGGCAGGAGGCCGCAGCAGATGAGCTGGTGCACCTTTACGCTGACCGACTGCTGCGGGCAGCGTCTCTTCTGCTGAACGACAGGCATCTGGCAGAAGACGCAGTACAGGAGACGCTGCTTGCCACGGTAACACGCATCGGGCAGTTTCGCGGAGAGTCGTCGCTGTACTCATGGATGTATTCCATCATGCTGAGATGGTGCCGCCGGCAGCAGCGTCGCCGCTTGATCGATAGCAGCCTGATCCTGCTGCCGTCGGAAGAATTGGCCAACATTGCCGATGAGAATACTTCGGCTGAGGCCCAGTGGGATAACATGCAGCGATCATCCCGAGTGAGTCGGGCCGTAAGCAACCTCCCGCAGGCCTATTGCGAAGTGGTCGTGCTCTTCTACCACGAGGAGTTCTCAATAGCCGAGATATCACGCATGACCGGCAAGCCCGAGGGCACAATCAAAAGTCTCTTACATAGGGCCAGGCAGAAGTTGACAGAGGCCCTTGAGGGGGATGAGCCATGATCGACAACGAGCTGAAAAAGACATTGCAGGACGAGATGACACGGGTGAGTCTCTCCGAGGACGAAAAGCAGCGTCTTGCGGCCCGGCTCAAGCACGCGATGCGCACGGGCAAGGCCGCGCCGGCGCCCGGGCCCGCGCCCGAACCCGCGTCCGCGCCTGCGAGGCGCTGGCGGGCGTTTGCCGAATGGGCAGAGGCCTTCTGGAACGGCACCACGGAGATCTCGATACCCGTCACCATGAGCGCGCTGACCACCATAGTGAGCCTGCTCACCTTCGCCACTACCCGCATCGAGGTGTT
>CAYZHL010000081.1:6744-9981 GCA_964478095.1 uncultured Clostridia bacterium
GCTACGGCGGCGCTCATGCTAATCGGGATGGGCATGTGGAGTTCATTGAGTCCCCTTCTCCTGGTGGACCAGAACACCGCAGCGCTGCTCATGCAGGCATCGACTGAAAACGCGAGCGCGATCAACCAGGGGGTGAGTCTTCTATGAGCGCATACAAGATAAAGGTGAAGAACAAATACCTGATCATTGCGGCTGTACTGATCCTGTCCACGGTGGGCCTGGTGAGGGCGGCGGGGGATACGTATCTGTTCAGCATGGCCGAAGCCGCGCGGCAGAACAATGAACCGGTGAAGGCCCTCGCATACTACGACCGTTTCATCTCGGAATATCCAGACAGCGAGAGCATTCCGGCTGCTCTCTACTGGTCGGCGTCTCTCCTGCCTGACAGCACGAGCTTCAGGGCAGTAATATTCCCAAGCTCTCGGTCGATTACGCACAGCGACGGCGTGCTCACCGAAATGCCCAAAGGAGTCCTGTCCAAGCAGGAAAGGTTGCTAAGGGTATTCACCGACTACCCCGAACACTGGGCTGCTCCCCATGCCCTGAGCCAGTTTGCCGTAGGGCTGTATCACTTGGGCGATCCCAGGGCTGAGGAGTTCCTGCTGAAGGCCGCGCAAGACCAACGGAGCGGCGATCAGGCCAGTGCGGCACTCCTTCTGGTCGACATGTACATCGCACAAGGTAGATCAGGCGATGCTCTGAACATGCTGGAGTACTGCGCGCGGGAGGCGCCCACGTCCTATGCCGAGCAGCGACAGATGAAGAAAGGCGATGTGCTGACCGCTATCGGCGATTATGAGGCAGCGAGAGCGGCGTATGAAGAGACGCTCGACGTGTTTGAGCTCACTGTGGGCTCGTGGCGTGAGTACGCCGTTCAGGACGGTGGTATTGGTCCCTCGCCTGAGGACATTGAATCCACTCGCGAGTACTACCGTGACCAAGTGAATGCCAAACTCGCAGATCTCAAGGTTATACAGGAAGCGGGCGACGCAGCCAGGGCGACGGGAATAGTGGAAGGAAGGGTGCTCCTGGCCGGGAGCCCGCTTTCAGGCGCGAGGATACTCGTAAATGGAGTCAACGAACAGGCCAGATTCTCCACTGACTATCGCGACATGCCGTGGCAGGCAGTGGGCGATGACGGCGAGTTCCGCTTCAAACTGCCTTCGGGTCGCAGGGATCGCGATGGGCGACACGGTTGCCCAAAACGTCGAAGGCCGACATCTTCAGATGGTCGGGGCCGAGTTCTTCCTTGCGCCCGGCGAGACGAAAAGCGTAGAACTGCGTTTCGTAGAGCCGGTGAAGATCGAGGAGCCGGCGCAGGGTTTCATATATGACGGAAGCCCGTTCTCTGTGAGGTGGCAAGCCTACCCGGGAGCCCGCGCATACCGAGTAAGCCTAGGCTATGTAGCCATGCACGATCATTCGCACAGCTCAATGAGTGGAAACCCGATGAAAACAGCTGATACCTGCCTGCGCATCGACACCGTCCCGGCGATCACATTCGGAGCTTACGGGGGAGACGAAAAAGGCGTGCTCCCGGCCTACTTGGCAGGACGCGCAGACGCGTATTCTCTTCAAGTCGAGGCCATCGATGAGCGCGGAAATGTCATATCGTCAAGCAGCGGCCTGTATTTCGGAGCAAGCCCGAACCCCGCTGCCCTGATCAGGGCGGAAGAGGTCACCCCTACGCAGGCAGAGCAACTACTGATCGATCGCAAGTACGACGAAGCCGTCGCGGCGCTGGAAGACCTCATCGAGAAGAACCCCGATGACATCCGAGCGCTTGAGATCCTGTCGCGCATCTACTTCTCGGGCACGTATTCCCTGACCAAGGGCTGTTTCGGCGGCAGCATGGCTCACCAGGATCTTGAGCGCAGTCGCGACATGCTCAGGCGCCTAGTCTCACTGGAACCGAGCAGCGAACACCTCTCAGCGCTGGCTACCGTGTGCATGAGACTGAACGATCGGGTCGGGGCGACAGAGGCCTACCGCATGATGGGGGACCCGGGGACTGCTAGTAGCGCCGCACTGAACTTGCTCGCATATAGCGCCCTTACAGAGGACGACGACTATCGACAAGCGCTCGCATACCTGGAGCAGGCGGCCCTCCGCGCAGAAAGCGCCTGGGAAGCAATCACCCCCTGCGGGCTGTACGTGCTGGCTGGGCAGTGCGACAGGGCCATCGAATTGCTCGATACGGTCCGCTCCGAGGGAGTCGGTTCATTCGCAGGCTCTGGGCTCGATCTGCAAGAAGGCTTGCGGGGCTATGCCGCATGGAACTCGCGCCGGCCCAGCAGCCAGCGCAATGATTACCTGGGCGCCGCAAACCAGTCCTTCCGCAAGGCAGAACAGGCCTGGCGCGACGACGGCGGAGCACACAGTTCGTTCATGCTGCTCATCGCGGAGCTTTCCGATCCATGGCGCCACCTACACCAAGAGCAGTTGCAGAGCGCTCTGGGCGAATTCCGAGCCAGGCATGGCAAGGAAGCCCCGATACTAGTCAACGTCCTGGACGCCTTCGTGCGGGTAGGAGGGTTATAGCAAGCGCGCAGGCGAGCCTGCCCGGCTGCCAGCCTGCTTGCTCGCCCGCCGGGCGGGCCCCGAGCCCATCTAGGCCGGGCCTGCCCGCGTCGAGCCCCTGCCCCAAGCTCAGTCTTCCGATGTTAAGCCGCGCCAGACCACCGGTTTGCTGCCGGCAGCTCGGCGCGGCTCTACCGCGAACTGCCTTCCAGTTCCTCCCTCGACTCTACAATTGCCCTTCGGAACTCCGGGGATGCACGCGAAACGCCTATCCGATTCAGGTAGCGAACGGCATCATCATGGTCACCCGATTTCATCAGATACCCAGTCCAGCAGATCAGGAGCGCGGGAAGATCGGGCTCGATATCACTGAGCATGGCGAGCAGATCAAGCGGCTGCTTTCCCGTTACATCCGCTTGATGTCTCCGGCGTCGTACTGCAGCATGACACCTCATTTCCAGATTCCGTATAGCGTTCGCGCAGTCATAGACTGCTCTCATTATGCAATCCCAAGTCGTCCCGACCGGCCCGCGCCACCCCTACCGGAAACGCGGACCCGGACTTCCGAATCGACTTGGGTACTGCCTTGCTCGGAAGCCATGGGGCATCACGGAACCACGGAACGGTCGCGGAACGGGTGCGAGTAGGGATCATGGCTGATAAGGCCTGGCACTGTCTCCTTTCCGCTGGTCATCTAGGCCGCCCTGTCGACACTAT
>CAYZHL010000082.1:0-7243 GCA_964478095.1 uncultured Clostridia bacterium
TCAATGCCCTCCGCATCCCGCTGCTGAATTTACACCACTACCTGAGACATTAACTACAGGCGCAGGTGATGTTGTCTCACTCAGTATTGCCGAAAGGCAGGCCCGGGAAGCTCTGGGCGGTCATAAAGCTCTCAAGCGGGCCAAAGCAACAGGGCGCCGTGGAACGGTTGCCGCTCAATGTAGGAGTGGTTCTCGACCGAAGCGGTTCCATGGGCGGGCGTCCTCTCGACTATGTCAAGCAGGCCGCCAAGTTCCTGGTGGAACAGGTCGGCGCGAACGATGTTCTGTCTCTGACGGTTTTCGATGACCAGGTTGACGTGGTCTTCCCATCGCAGCGCGTGACTAACAAAGACGTGCTCAAGCAGGCCGTTGATTCGATCTACGCAGGCGGATCTACGAATCTTTCAGGCGGGCTGCTACATGGGTACGGGGAGGCTATGACGGAGTGCCGGCCTGAGCAGGTCAACCGAGTGCTCTTGCTCACCGACGGAATGGCCAACGCCGGAATAGTCGATCCCGACATGCTGGAGGGCAAGGTCAGTGCGATGATGCGCAAGGGAGTGTCGCTTTCAACTGTGGGCGTGGGCCTGCACTTCAACGAGGACCTGCTGATCAGGCTGGCCGAAGCGGGAAACGGGTCCTACTACTATGTTCGGGAGCCCGATGAGATTCCCAGCGTGTTCGCTTCCGAGCTTCAGGGCCTGGTCTCCGTGGTCGCACAGAACATCGGTCTGGAAGTGCACGGCCTGTCGGGATGCCGAGCTACGGCTGTCCTTGGCTACAGGCCGGCATTTGACGACACCGGCATGTCGCTAACACTGCCCGATATGTTCCACGATGAGCAGAAGCTGCTTGCCGTCGAGGTCGATTATCCGGCGCTGGCTGCAGGCGAGCACGAGGTGCTCAGGATACGACTGTCATACGCGGATGCAGCGCATGATCTGGGCGCCGTGTCGCTGGAAGTCACTGCGAAGATGTCCGCCGGCTCCGCGGGCGATCAACCCGAAGGGCCTGACTTCGAGGTACTTAAGATCGTAGAGCTCGCCAGGACTGCCATTGTGAAGGACCAGAGCGTCGAGGCCATCGACCGCGGCGACCTCGAATCGGGGCGTCGGGCGTTGGAGGAGCGTTTGACGGCCCTCCGGGAACTGCAGGAAACCCACGGGCAGGGCGACGCCGACATCGAGGAGGAGATAAGTAACCTGGAGCGCATGTCCGTACAGGATCCAGGTCGGTTCTCCGCATGTTTCGATGCGGGAAGCCGAAAAGATCTCAGGTACCAGAGCTACCAGACGCGGCGCAATCGCCCGACGAATCGCCCGACGAGTCGTCCGACGAGTCGTCCGACGAGTAGCCCGACGAGTAGCCCGACGAATCGCTCTGAGAAGTAGCGCGCACGCGCTACTCCGCGGTGAACAGGCCGGCGATGGCGTTCTGAAGCTGGCTGAGGCTATCGATCAGGATCAGCTCGAAACCGTGCTTTTGCGCTGCCGCGTTGAAGTAGTCGTCCGTATTCGCGCCGCGGGCGGCGATGAAGTAATGGACCCCGTTCACGCCGGCGTCGAGAAGGCGCCGGGTGACGGGGTCGAGTTCGTGTTGGCCTCCGAGGTACACTCCGATGACGGCAAGGCCCGAGGCGCGCATCTTGCCAATTATGTCCTCTATTCGGCGCTGTTCAGTTCGCGCAGTCAGCCAGGCGGCCTTCATCCCGTCCTCGTCGGCGCGGAAGACGATTATCACTGTGCCGCTTGACTTGATATCGCAGCAGATGGCTGTGGGCGCCGCGCTGCTCTTGATGCCCAACGCGTCAACTGCCTGCCGCACGAGGGCCATGTCGGCGCTTTGGCCGGCAGTGGTGATGAAGACCGGAGGCCTCAGCGCCGGGGCCGGCCTGGTGTACGCACGCGCCGGCGCTGACCCAATGACTGCAATGAGCATTACGGCGAGGGCTGGGCGAAACCTGCATCGATGCATGTCGTTCCGTACCTCCTGGCCATGTAGTTGGTGTGTGGTTCATGTCTTCTACAGGCGGCCGGATGATCCCTTCAGGATGTGGCGTCGGTGGGCTTGACCTCAATTAGGTAACTGCGAGGTTGCTGGGCGGGATCCGAGTTGGGTTCGGCGAAGAACTCGGCTGTAACAGCTATGGCAACGATGAATGAACCGACCGCGAGGATCCAGCCTCCGATCACCCTTAGCAGGGAAAACGTCGTTTGGCTGCAAGTAGACCCCACCAGAGCATCCCCCAATCAAGTTGGCCGTGCTGAGGATCGACATGTACCTCATACGCGGGCTTGCCGGGGAATGTGTCGGTCTGAACATCACAAGGCCGGCCACAGGACTACATCGCGTCTGGGCTGTCGGCCTGTGTGATGCGGTCGGGGGGTCTAGGACTGCGGCGGATGACGCCCAGTGTCATGAGGGCGCCGCCCAGAGCGAGGTTGAGATAATATGTGACGACGCGCCACACGGTCACGAACAGCCCAAGCACCGCCCGGGGAACAATCGTGCTGAAAAGCGCGGCGAAACCCAGTTCAGCGGCGCCGCTGGACCCCGGCGTTGGGGCGTAGGCGGCCGCAAGGTAGAAGATGATGGTCACTCCCATCGCGTGGATATAGGGAGTCTCGAGCCCGAGCCCTGTGAGAACTACCGCCGGGACAAGTGCCGTGGCGACCCAGGCAGCGTAGCTCAGGACCAGTACGGAGGCCAGCACTGGCTTGCGGTTGCTGATGAATTCCTGCAGAGCCTCGCGGAAACCTCTCAGTTCGTGGTCGATGCGCTCGAGGACGACCTCCAGCGTTTCGGGCCTAAACAGGCGGAGAGTAAACAGGTTGCGTACTGCAGGCACCACTAGCACGCTGATCTTCTCTGGCTTGACAATCAGGTAGAGCGAGAACAGGAAGATCGCCACGTACAGGGCCACACCGACAGCCAGCGCCACGTTCATGCCCATCGGCAGGCTCCACTCGGTGCGCGAGAACAGAAGCGCGGCAGATGCCGCGAACCCCAGGCTGACTCGGGCGAAAGCGTTCATGATTGCCTTTACAGCGATCACCGCAGTGGACTGCCCTGCCGTCAACCCCTTATTGGTCAGGAGATATGCCTGAAGCGGTTCGCCTCCTGTGTCGAATGGCGTAACATTGGACACGAAAGCGCCCAGCACCGAGATGCGCATTCCCTCGATGATGCCCAGATCGCCGCCGAGCGACCGAGCGAGCGCCCTCATCCTCAGCGAATCGAGCAACCATGTGAGCACGACGAGGCAAAGCGCCGTGCCGAACATCACGGGGTCGATGCGCGCCAGATCGCGCCATGCGTGGCGGCCTCCGCTTATCTTCACTAGCGTGAACAGCCCGAGTAGGCTGAAGCCTATAGCCACGAATGCACCGCGTTTCAGTTGTGCCGGGCGCCTCGCGCCGTCGGCTTGAGTCATTGGGGAGGCACCTCCCAACTGCAGCTGCAAAAATACAGCTCATTATAACATACGTTGTGGATGGCATCGCAGTTGCCGGTTATGTACCAGCTCCATCAGACATTTCCTGGATGCCGCATTAAGCTGCTCTACACGTGTTTACCGGATGATCCTTGTTCCTCGGCGACCCTCGACGGCATCGACGGCATGCTCAAGCGAGGCGATTATTGCGGCCTCGCCGCCTTGGCTTACGAACCTTCGGCAGGCCTCCACCTTGGGCCCCATGCTGCCTGCCTTGAAGTGACCTTCCCGCTGGTACTGGGTGATCTCAGCCAGGGTAACGGTGTCCAGGTCGCGTTGGTCGGCCATCCTGTAGTTCAGCGCCACCTGGCCAACGTCCGTGAGAATCATGAGGATGTCCGCCCTGACGTCGCGAGCGAGGCATTCTCCGCCGAGATCCTTGTCTATTACGGCCTCGATTCCTTCATAGTGCCCGTTGCGTTCAATGACGGGTATTCCCCCGCCTCCATTGGCAATCACAATCGCCCCCGAACGAACCAGGGAGATTATGGCATCACGCTCGACTATCCGTATGGGGTCGGGAGAGGGGACAACCTTTCGCCAACCGCGCCCGGCGTCCTCAATCCATCTCTCGTTGGCTGACTGCATGCGCTGACGCGCGTAGTCTTCCGTGTAGAACGGGCCGACAGGCTTGGTGGGATTATGGAACGCAGGGTCATGAGGGCTCACGACCATCTGCGTCACTACTGTGACGGCTGGCCGTTCGATCGACCTTCGGGCCAGCATCTTGCCGAGTGACTGCTGAAGCATGTAGCCTATCTGCCCCTGGGATTGAGCTCCGCATACGTCCAGGGGCATGGGGGGCGTCTGTTCGCGCGCGGCCTCTTGCTGAATGAGGATCGCTCCAACCTGTGGCCCGTTGCCGTGGGTGATCACAATTCGGCAGCCGCGGGAGATGAGTTCAGCGATCTGATCCGCAGTAGACTCGACGTTGCGAAGTTGCTCCTGTACGGTGCCTCTTTGCCCGGGTTGATGGATTGCATTGCCGCCCAGGGCTATCACGATTGTTCTGTCCGCTGTCAACGATCAACACTCCTGTCACGATTGTCTTGCTTGCGTTCGTATACTGCCTCACCCATTACTAGCGTCGCCCTTACTTGGAGCGTTTCGGCGTCGAGCAAGACGATGTCGGCATCCATCTCCGGTTCGATTCGGCCCTTTCGACCGGACAGACCGATGAGTCGGGCGGGAGTGGATGAGGCCATGCTGATAGCGGCGTACAGCGGGATGCCTGCGAACTCAACCATATTTCGTACCGCTGCGTCCGCCGTCAACGTGCTGCCGGCCAGGACGCCTGTGTCGAGCCGAGCCGCGCCGCTCGTAACGATCACGTGCTGTCCGCCCAGCTCATAGTGGCCGTCGGGCAAGCCCGCGGCACGCATAGCGTCTGTCATCAGAACCGTGCCGCCCAGGCCCTTTGCCCGTGCCACGAGCTTGACCGCAGCGGGGTGTACGTGGATTCCATCGGCAATGACTTCGCACGTGAGTTCGCTATGCACGAGAGCCGCTCCTACAACTCCGGGCTGCCTGTGATGCAGCCCGCGCATGCCGTTATAGGTATGGGTCACATGGCGCAACCCTGCCTCGATTGCACTCTGGATGTCATCGTACGACGCCCCGGAGTGGCCAACCGACGCCAGCACTCCTTGGGCCGCCAGTTCTCTCACGATGTCGACGGCGCCCGGCATCTCGGGCGCGATGGTCATGACACGGACATGTCCGCCGCCTGCCTCGAGTATTCGCTTGAGGATTGCGGGGTCGGGACTGGCTATTCCCTCCTCAGGCTGGGCGCCCTTGAACTCGGGGTTTAGGAACGGCCCCTCAACGTTGATGCCCAGAATCTGGGCTCCGGCTTGCGTTCGGCCATGCCGACTGCAGGCATTGTGCGGTTGGGCGTCAACCCTCGCAGCCTGTGCGGCGGCGCGCGTTGCGGCCAACATCTGCTCGATAGGTGATGACATCACTGTGGGAAGGAAACCTGTTACTCCGTGGGATGAGACGAATTCGGCCATGCGCGCCAGGGCCGAAGGGGTTGCGTCCATGGTATCGGACCCCGCTGCGCCGTGAATGTGTATGTCGATGAACCCCGGCGCCACGAATGCGCCGCGCGCGTCCATTATGCTGTCAGGGCTTCGCATCAGCATATCGCGTGTGGGTCCTGTTCCAACTATCCTGGATCCGCGTACCAGCACTCCTGTGTCGGCAGACATGCCGGACGTGGATATGACGGTTCCGCCTGCTATGAGAAGTGTTGAATCCAAAGGGCTCTCTCCTCCTGCCTAGACGAATGGGACGTACGTTTCGCGCCAGAGAGTAAAATTCCCCACGAATCGCCGAAAACCTTCCTCAGCGTATCAGCCGGAGTAGAGCGCTGAATAGCCGCGATAGGCCGGAGATCGCCAGGCTGACCACTAGCATTGAGGCGAAAGGAGCGATCACATGCTCCGTCATGATATCGCCGGGGAGATGCCCGAACCCGGAAAACGCGTTGGGAAAGCGGACAAGTGCGAGCCCGATCAAGAGCATCATGCCGCCGATCTGAAACAGAGCTGAGCCGATCCGCTGTGCCATGGTTTCCACCTCCGATAGAAGCGCGGCCAGGGCCGTGCCCCCGCGGCTCTGCGCACACGGTAGCCCGGGCCCGGGCCGCAATGGGCCTGTCGCTGAATCTAGTAATGAAGTGATATGATTGCTAATTGATCATATAGAGAATGCCTATTGTCCCCGGACCGCAGTGACTGCCTACCACTGAGCCGGCAGGGGTCTCGAGTATCTCCTTCATGTGGGGCATGATCTGGCGTACGCGCGCGGCCATGTACACTGCATCTTCGTGCACTCCGGTGTGTGTAAGGAAGACTCGGTCGTCCATCACCACACCTCTTTTCACGTCGTCCTCAAAACGGTCTATCATCCAGTCGAGCGACTTCCTGCCAGAGCCCCTGACTTTGCCTGCGACTATCATGCCTCCGTCTACTACGGATATGATTGGCCTGATCTTCAGCACCGACGACAGGAGCGCCTGAACTCCCGTGCACCTTCCTCCCATGTGCATGTAGTCGAGGCGGTCCATCTTGAATGATGCTCGGACTCTCGGACGGGCCTCCTCAAGCAGCCTGAGTATCTCGTCCATCTGCCGACCTTGCGAGACAAGGTCGCATGCGTACAGGACCAGGTGGGCGATTCCCGTTGAGAGGTTCGCTGAATCGAACACGTGGACCTGTCCTTCAGGGAAGGCGCCCGCCGCCAGCATGGCGTTCTGCACCGAAGCCGAGAACTTGCTGGAGATACCTATGTAGAGTGCCTCACGGTCATCTGCAACGGCTTCCTCGAACACGGACCGGAAGACCTCCGGGCTGGGGCTTGAGGTCTTGGGCAATTGCTTGTTCTGTTCCACCAGTCCAAACAGGCGCCTTGTGTCGATATCCACGCCATCCCTGTACGTGTCCTGGCCAAATACCACTGCGAGCGGCACAACCGTAACCCCGTAGCGGGCGACAAGTTCCCGGCCAAGGTCAGCAGTGGAGTCAGTTATGATTGATATACCTGACATATCGTCATCCCCCCAGTTGTCGATACGGTGTAGTTGTGTTCGACCGTACCGATTCTACCATGCCTGCGTAAACCAGGCCAACACTGGTGTGAGTGATGATATACTGGACACATGGCGTACATGGAGTGATCGGAGGGGTAGTAGCAGTGTTCATAATGGATGCTCATTGCGACACGCTCCTAGACATCGCCGCCGGCCGT
>CAYZHL010000082.1:7253-9567 GCA_964478095.1 uncultured Clostridia bacterium
CAGATCGATGTGTCCGCCCTTGTCGCGCTCCGCCGGACGGCGCCGTCTGGCGGAGCGCGACAAGGGCGGACACATCGATCTGCCGCGAATGGTGGAAGGCGGGGTGTCTTCTCAGGTATTCGCGATCTACGTTGAGCCGGAGTATCTGCCGGGCGCCGGGGCCAGGCAGGCTCTGCGGCTTGTGGATGTGTTCTGCCGCGAAATCGAGGAGAGCGGCGATTCGATCATGTTTGCCGCCCGGGCGGGCGATGTGGGCCGCGCGCGCGATGAAGGCAAGATCGCCGCGTTTCTCAGCATCGAGGGAGGCGAGGCCCTGGACGGGTCGATCGAGCTCCTGAGGGTCTTCTACAGGCTGGGAGTAAGGCTCATGACGCTCACGTGGAGTCGCAGAAATGAGCTTGGAGACGGTGCATACGAGGAGGGCACGCACGGTGGGCTCACCCGGTTCGGAGTAGACGTAGTCCGCGAGATGGACAGGCTAGGCATGGTAGTGGATGTCTCTCACCTATCGGAGGCAACATTCTGGCACGTCATGGAGGTATCGACCAAGCCCCTGATAGCCTCGCACTCCAATGCCAGGGCCCTATGTGGGCACTCGCGCAACCTCAGCGACGAGCAGGCCAAGGCAATAGCCGATAGGGGCGGTGTAATAGGCGTCACCTTCGTCGGCCCGTTCCTGGGGGACGGCAGGCAGTCGGTGCAGGGCGTGGTGGACCATATCGATCATTTCGCCGGCGTGATCGGAACCGATCATATCGCTATCGGTTCAGACTTCGACGGAGTATCTGATAGCGCTCTACCTGAAGGGCTGCCCGATGTGTCGCACATGCCGCGCCTCATAGACGAGCTGGCCCGAAGGGGCTACTCGGATGCGGCCATACAGAGCATTATGGGCGAGAATCTTCTGTGCGTAGTCGAGGGTGTAATAGGATAGGACTGGCATGCTCCAGCCGGCCCCGGCGCGGCCGAATCACTTGGGCTCGGGCGCGACTCCCTCGCGGCCCTGGCCGGCTGCGAAGCCGATCCGCTTGACGCTCTCGGTGAGATAGACAGGGTCGACTTCGAACCCGATGAATGGGACTCCCAGCAGGGCACAGGCCACTCCCGTGTTTCCGAGGCCCGAGAAGGGGTCCACCACGAGGTTGCATCTATCCAGCCCGTGGAGTTTGATGCACATCTCTGGCAGCTTTGGCGGGAAGGTGGCTGGATGAGGGCGCTCATCGGTGGCGCGCTGAATGGTCTGGTAAGGAATGAACCAAGTGTTGCCGCGGCAACGCAGGTCAGAGAGGTTGTTGCGCGTGGCGGCCCATCGGCCGATGTTGGTCTTGTCCTGATAGGGCACTCCGATGGCCTTTCTGTCCAGGGGCACATTTCCGGTCAAGGTGAAGTGGAAGATGTACTCATGGCAGTCGTTGAGGAATCGGCCGCTGTTGATGGGCTTGTAGTGGCCGACAGCAATATCGCCTTCAAGGCCCGGGTAGTTGCCTACGTCCGCTTGGGAGATGGCGATCGACTTGATCCAGTGTATGGTGTTCTGGAGCTCGAAAATGCCCCTCAATGCGCTTGCGACCTCGAAAGGAACCCAGGGATCGGTGGGCTTAGAGCCAATGTTGAGGAATAATGACCCGGTCGGCGCAAGTACACGCGCCACGCAAGAGGCCCATTTGACCGTCCATTCTAGGTATTCGCGGCGGGATATCCGATCATCGTAGCTTCGGTATTCGATTCCCAGGTTGTACGGAGGCGACGTGACTACCACGTCGACTGACCCGGGCGCTACCCAATTGGCCATGCCTTCGATGCAGTCGCAGTTGTGCAGGGTCAATGTTCCCGAGCCAGAGGCCAGCTCTACTATGGCTGGATTTTTGTGTCGACTCACGTAAACCGCACCTTTCTTGTTTGGAGGGAGAATCCGGGCATGCACAGCATCGATACTTCTGCTTCGGGATCCTGCCCCGACTGGCGTCACCGGACCGCGCTGCTTGTCGGCAATCAAGGGCTTGATCGCCTCGCACAGGCCAGAGTGGTCGTAGTTGGCCTGGGAGGCGTTGGATCTTACTGCGCCGAGGCATTGGCCCGGGCGGGCGTAGGCTCGCTTGTGCTGGTCGACGGCGACTCAGTATCTCGTACCAACATAAACAGGCAACTACTCGCGCTCGTGGACACGGTCGGGTTGCCCAAGGCCGAGGTAATGGCCGACAGGATCAGGCGCATCAACCCCGAGTGCGACGTTGCCCCGATGGTCATGTGGGTCGACCGCGGCAACGTGGATCAGCTGCTCGCGCCGGGACCCCATCCCGTGCAATACGTGGCC
>CAYZHL010000082.1:9600-9837 GCA_964478095.1 uncultured Clostridia bacterium
ACACGATTCCCGCCAAGCTCGATCTGATAGAAGCATGCCTGAGGTCGGGAGTCGGCGCGGTATCGTCAATGGGAGCAGGCAACAGGCTCGACCCCACCAGGTTCAGGGTAGCCGATATCTCGCAGACTCACACCTGCCCCATGGCCCGCGCGGTAAGGCAGGGACTACGCAGTCGCGGAATACGGAGCGGGTTGACAGTGGTGTTCTCGGACGAACCTCCTGTGGCCCGGCGGCCCG
>CAYZHL010000083.1:0-351 GCA_964478095.1 uncultured Clostridia bacterium
GACGCCGAGAATCCCGTTGGCGTTAGCCTGGTCGTAGCCGGAGATTCCGCCCACGTTTCGAATCAAAGCTGTGAACTGCGCGATCTTCGAGTTGAAGATCCCGGTGTCTTCAGGGTTGGTTATGAGCAGGCCGGCGGTGCGTGGTGATACTGCGCGGGCAAAAGCCTCGAAGTCGGGCAAGCCGTCTTTATCCTCGCGAATAGTAATGACCTTATAGCCCTTGACCTTGGCCGCTGCCGCATCCGACGGGTGAGAGAAGATCGTGGTGATTATCTCATCCCTGGTGTCGGCCTCTCCGTGAACCAAGTGATAGGCTCGGATTATGGACGCCATGGCCAGGATAGCGCAGGA
>CAYZHL010000083.1:361-9448 GCA_964478095.1 uncultured Clostridia bacterium
GCGGCTGTTCCGACTGGGGAGACCATCCCCACCTTGCAGCCCGCGCAGGAACCTCCGCCCGGCTGGAAGCTAAACCTGTCCATCCCCGATATCTCGCGCAGGAACAGGTCCAGCGAGTACATGACCTCAAGAGCCCCCTGCACGGTGCTATCGTCTTGCATTGGATGCAGCTCGGAGGTCTTGGGCGATCGCACGAATGTTTCGTTCACTTTGGGGCTGTACTTCATGGTGCAGGTGCCCTGACCCACATCTACATTGAGGTCGGCTCCCAGCGTGCCCTGGGATAGGCGCAGATAGTGCCTGAGCACGCGCATTTGTGACACCTCAGGAAGCGCCGGCATGTCGCGGCGTATCATCTTGTCGGGGAGGCGCGATACTCCGTCGCCGACCCGTTCTCGGATGCCGGGTTCTGCCTCGGGGACTAGCATGCCCCGCTCCCCGCGCCTAGAAAGCTCGAAAATGACAGGCTCATTCCACCTTGCCTGATGGAATTCGCGCGCTCTAGCCACGACACTCGCCTCCCTCTATGGCGCAACTGACGGCGTCGACCAGGCGATCCAGTTGCTCCTGTGTATGCAGTTCAGTTACGCAATAGAGCGCCGACTGTCCTAGCTCTGGGAAGTCGCCGGATAGGTCGTGACCTCCGAAGATTCCCTGAGCCAGGAGATGGTCGTTGATCTTGCGCACCGTGCACCTAGCGCCGTCGAAGTTGACAACGAACTCTTTGAAGTGGGGGGCGTCAAGGGCCGGCGCCCTGACTCCGGGGATCTCAGACAGGCGCGCCGCAGCGTACTGCGACTTCTGCATGATCGTTGCGCCCAGCTCGCGCATGCCTTTCGGTCCCATCAGAGATAGATACACCCCTGCAGTGATCCCCCAGAGGGCAGCGGCGGTGCCGACGAACTCTTTGCCCTGTTCGCGCTGGGCGAAGGATGTTCGGCTGTAGGCAACGTCTCCAAAACCCCATTCTCCGGGGACCGAAGTCTCGGCGATCCCGAACAGACGGAACGGGTACTCCATCACGAACCGTTCCTCGTCACGACAACCAATGAAGCCGCCCAGGCCTCCCCCGTAGTGCATGTGCATACCTAGCGCCTGGATGTCGCCGCATACCAGGTCACAGCCGTAGCGCGAGGGGGGAGCCATCACCCCGCAAGAAGAGGGGTCTGCCCCGACGACCAGGAGCGCGCCGCATTGGTGCGCAAGTTCAGCGATAGTGTCGCCTTCGGTCTCGATCGATCCGAGATACGACGGGTTTTCGAAGTACACCGCTGCCGTCTCGGCTGAGAGCTTACGCTTAAGGTCCGCAAGGTCCATCATACCGGTGGCTCGGGAGTGGGCGAGGGGGATAATCCGCAGTGCGGGAGTGCAGTAGTTCATCATCACTCCCAACCTCTCGGGGCTCACAGTATCCGACACTAACGCCACGCTGCGTCTGGTGATCCTTGCAGCCATGCGCAGGGACGTGCTTGCTGCCTGGCCCCAGTCATATGTCGGCACATTGACTACGTCTACCTCGAGCAGCTCCGCCATCAGGCTTTGATACTCGAATAGGGCCTGGAACCGCCCATGGTCCTCGTATGGCTCGCCCGCGTATGCCGTCAGAAACTCGGAGCGCCCGTTCACCTCGTCGCATATGGCGGGTACGTAGTGCCTTGCGCACCCGCCGCCGAGGAAGCTGATGTTCTCGTCACACGTCCGGTTCTTGGCCAATATGCTCATCACGTGCCGCACCAGATCACACTCTGCGGCGATGGGCTGGGGAAGGTTCATCTGCCTGCGGAGCCGGAGCTGCTCCGGGATGTCGGAGTAAAGCTCCTCCGTGCTGGATGCGCCGATCGCTCTGAGCATCTCCTGCTTCACTTCAGGCACAGAGTTGGGTATATACGGATGCACAGTGTCGCTCATAGCTACGCCCCCCTTTGGTCAGGCGAGTCCTCCGCCGTCTACGACGAGCGTGGCGCCGGTAATCCATGTCGACATGCGGGATGCGAAAAACAGCACGGCATTGGCGATGTCGTCGGGCGTTCCCACGCGCCCGATGGGGCGCGCCGCCGCCTCGCGCATAAATTCGTTCATGTCCACTCCGAGCTGTACAGCTTCACTCCGAAGAAGCGGAGTATCGGTATCGCCCGGGCATACGCAGTTGACCCGGATTGACGCTGGGCCGTGGTCGATGGCCATGGCACGCGTCAGGTTGACGATTCCGCCTTTTGCAGCACAGTATGCGGCAGCATTGGGCCCTCCCTTGAGGCCCCAGCCGGATCCGATGTTTATGATGGATCCGCCTCTATCCGGGCGCATGCAGGGTATCACGAGTTTTGACACCAGATACGTTCCTTTCAGGCTCACGTCAACCACAAGGTCCCAATCAGTCTCGGAAAGATCGACTACGTTCTTGCGCCGGATCACTCCAGCATTGTTAACCAGGATATCAATGGCGCCGAATATGTCTATTACCTGCCTGACTGCGTGTTCGCACTCCTGGGCCGAGGCCGCGTTGCACCTTACGAAGTGCGTCTGTGCCCCCGTGGTCTGAGCGATCTCGAACGCAGCTCGTTCGCCGCCGATCGCATCTATGTCGAGCAGCGCCACGGAAGCTCCGGCCTCCGCCAACCGGTATGCGACTCCCCGACCAATCCCGGACGCCGCTCCGGTGACTACAGCGACCTCTCCGTCGAGCCTGAGAATGCCCGCAATTGTCGTGTCGCTCATGATTCATCGCCTCCTGCTGATCAAGGGTCTTCGCGTCCAATCGGCCGCGGCACAGCCTATGAGCCTGCCCACGGCAGGCGAAGAGCTGCTATCGCTGAAGGGTCGCCCATCTTTGGCGTGTAGGGCCTGATCCTGAAGGAGTAGGTGTAGGGCATTGGATACAGGGTGTACTCAGGATGAGGCTTGGCGCCCCAGCTATTGTCGCCGCCCACTCCCATCTGGCGGTAATCCAGGTTCACCGTAAACCGTTCGCGACGGGGCACTTCGTGGACGTGCTTTGCCGATTCCAGGTCATCCATGGTGCACGGCCATGCGGAGAACTCAATCGTGGGCATGCCGGCGGCGAGAAGTCCGGTTCCATCAGGCTCGGCAAACACCACCCAGCGCGTGTCGCATCTGTTGCCCGTCTCCTGAGGCCTACAGTATGGATGGACCAAGTCCGCCGTGGGCATGGAGTAGACGCCAAAACGGGCGCCTGTTTTCCGATCCCAGTAGTTCTCATGCGGGCCTCGCCCGTACCATGTTGTGGTGCAGAAGGTGCTCGGTATCTCCATCTGCATCCCGATACGGGGTATCTCGGGCAGACGTCCCGCGGGGATGAGTGAGTGTGTGATTACGACATCGCCCGTGCCAAAGACCGAGTAGATTATGGAATATCGGGAGTCGCCTGCCGGCAGCAGGCCATCGGTATAGATGACCACAGTCGATGGCCCAAACCGCTCCATGGCCAGGTGCAGCAGACGCCGATCACTCCCCGCGCGTCTCCATACCCCGCATCTTGCAGGCATCTTGTTGCCCATATCGTTGTCTATCGGTGCTCGCCAGTAGTTGGGCGCTAGCGCCGATGCAATGAGCTGAACCCCGTCAACCGTGAGGCTTTCAATTGCTCCGCTCTGTCGGCCGATCGCGATCTCGAACCGCCCCGCTTCCGAGGCGCCGCGGCAAATCACTGCCTCCCCCGTCTCGGCTAGGTCCAGTTCCTGCATAGACGGCAGTGCCAATGCCTCCTTAGGAGCCGGCGCACCCGTATCCACGGGGAATTGCTCCCATGCCACGATGTGGCCCGCCTCTGCCCAGCGCGTCGCCTCCCGGAGTGCGAAGCCGACGGTCAGGTGGTATTCCGCCTCGGCGGGGGCGAGGGCCGGATCAAGAGGTATCGCGAGTTCGATCGACTCGCCGGGGCCGAGCGACAGGGGAGGCAACTCGCCCTGCTGCACCGTTTGCCCGTTGCATGACAGGCGCCACGTGGGCGTCAAAAAGCCCAAACTGACAAAGGAATACTTGTTCCGGACCCGCACTCTTCCAGCCGGCAGATCCACCGGCTCTATCAAGATGTGTTGATACACCTTGTGCACCTCGGCCATTGCCGGGTGAGCGATGCGGTCAGGGAGCACGAGGCCGTCGCAACAGAAGTTGCCGTCGCTCGGAACATCGCCGAAGTCGCCGCCATACGCCCAGTACTCTTGCCCATCGGGCGCGGCGCGGCGAATGCCGTGGTCTGCCCATTCCCATATGAACGCTCCGGCCAGGCACGGGTGGGCGTCGATCACGTCCCACTAGTCTTGGAGATTGCCTACGCTGTTGCCCATGGCGTGCGCGTACTCGCACAGAACGAGAGGCTTCGTAGGTTCGCGTCTTGCGTAATCCCGGACGAAGGCTATGTCTTTGTACATCCGAGATTCCACGTCCGTGTAAGGCTCGTTCCATGCGGGTTCGTAATGGACCGGCCTGCTCGGATCGGCGGCATGTATCCAGTCGGCAGCAGCCTGGAAATTAGGCCCGTCGCACGCTTCGTTTCCCAGCGACCAAATGATTACCGATGGATGATTCCTGTCCCGGATCACCATGCGCTTGGTTCGGTCCAAGTGGGCCGCTCGCCATTCGGGCCTTCCGGCCAGGGTGACGCCTGGAGTGCACGGCACTCCGTGCGATTCGATGTCTGCCTCATCAATCACATAGAAGCCGTACAGGTCGCATATATCCAGCCACCTTGTATCATTGGGGTAGTGTGCAGTCCGAACCGCATTGATGTTATGCTGTTTCATCAGCCGCGCGTCTTCCAGCATCGCCTCGACAGGAACCGCCTGCCCCAGGTCAGGATGGAACTCGTGCCTGTTCACGCCCTTCAGCTTGACCGCCGCGCCGTTGACGAGCAGTTGTTCTCCACGAACCTCGATCACCCGGAATCCGAAACTGCATCGCGCTGAATGAATGCAGGCGCCGCTTTCATCGGCGAGCTCGAGCAGCGCCGTGTAGAGCTCGGGTGTCTCCGCGGTCCATTTGCGCGGGTTGACGACTTCGGCGCTGATTTCGACACAGCTTGACCCGAACTGGCTGATGGTCTCAACCGGGGCGCTCCAGGCGCCGCAGCAGCGACCCTCGAATGGGTCAATGAGGCTAACCGTCATGGACAGAGGGCCCGAAGCGCGCTGCGACAGATTCCGCACCTCGGCCCACGCGCGCATCACTGCGTCTGTGTAGTCCGCGCTCAGGCCGCACCCGACTGAGAAGTCGCGTATGTGCACTGGAGGCGGGGAATAGACGAACACGTCACGGAAGACGCCGGCGAGACGCCACATGTCCTGGTCCTCAAGGTAACTGCCTGCGCACCACCGATATACCTCTACAGCCACAGTGTTCTTGCCGGGATGTGTGAGCGCGCTGATCTCGAACTCAGCGGGCATGTGAGTGCCCTGGTTGAACCCGACCTTGGACCCGTTGACCCAGACGTAGAAGGCCGAGTTCACTCCGGCGAAGTGCAGCACTATGGGGCGCCCGGCCCAGTCGTCGGGAAGCTCGAAATCGCGTCTGTAGGAACCCACCGGGTTGAAATGAGCCTGGATCGCCGGCGGTGTGTTTTCGAACGGGTACGTAACATCAGTGTAGATGGGGATGTCATAGCCCTGAAACTGCCAATTACCGGGCACGGCGATCTCAGGCCAGCCCGATACGTCGTAGTCTGCCCTGAAGAAACGCGTCGGTCGCTCGGCGGGGTTGGCCGCCCAGTTGAACTTCCACTGCCCAGATAGCATGATACAGCGCTCAGGGTAGTGCCACTCGCCTGTCGCAGGATCCAGGCGTGGAATAGTGGCGCATCGCGGTTCTTCCAGGCCATACCCCGTCAGCTCAGGGTTTTCCCACTCGTTAGTCAACTGGCGCGTCACTCCCTCGAGATGTGTTTGGCGCAAAACTACTTGATGCCGCTTACTGTGATTCCGCCTATGATGTAGTTCTGGCCTATGAAGAAGAATATCAGCGACGGAAGGGCCACCATCATGGTGCCTGCCATCAGATAGTGCCAGTCAGTGTAGTGTATTCCCCTGAATGTGTTGAGCGCCAGAGTGAGCGTGTAGTTCTTCTCCGAATGTAGATAGATCAGAGGCCCGATAAAGTCGCTCCAAGCCGACATGAACTGAAGAATGCCGATCGTGATCAGCGCAGGCTTGGCAAGCGGAAGATAGATGCTCCCGAATATCCGCATGGTGCTGGCGCCGTCTATCTTCGCGGAATCATCGAGCTCAGCCGGGATGCCCATGAAGTGCTGCCTGAGCAGAAAGATGTAGAACGCAGCGCCGAAGAAGTTGGGCACTATGAGCGGTTTCAGCGTGTTCACCCATCCTAGCTTGGAGAAGAGAATGTACTGTGGTATCAGCGTTGTATAGTACGGAACCATCATGGTCGAGAGCACAAGGAAGAATATCTTGTCGCGGCCTGGAAAGCGCAGCCTCGCAAACCCGAACGCCACCATGGCCGATGAAAGCAGTGTCGCAAACATGCTAGTGAATGTGATCAGGCTAGTGTTCTTCAGGAATGTTCCCCAGGGGTACATTGAGAGCACTTTCCTGTAGTTCTCCCAGTGGAAGGACTTCGGGATAATCTCGGGAGGGTACGTGAACAGGTCATCCGCGCCGCCCTTAAGCGATGTTGAAAGCATCCATAGGAACGGCATCATGAACACTAGCGCAAATAGGATCAGGATCGCGTACTGTATGGCCTTCTTCGCAACTCGCACGCGCCACACCTCATATCAAGTCGTAGTTGACTCGAGCGCGGGAAGCTCTGATTACCAGCATCGTGAGGGCGAATATGATGAGCGAGAGAGTCCAGGACAGCGCCGAGGCATATCCCATATTGAACCACTTCCACCCCTGTTGGTACATGTACAGGGTGTAGAAAAGCGAAGCATTGAGCGGCCCGCCTCCGCCGCCCATGATGTAACCTGCTGTGAAGGTCTGGAGCGAGCCGATGAGGCCTGTCACAAACAGAAAGAAAGTCGTAGGGCTGAGGAGCGGCATGGTGATGCCCCAGAACTTCTGCCACCCGGAAGCGCCGTCCACAGTCGCGGCTTCCCAGTACACGCGGGGTATGTTCTGAAGACCGGCAAGGTAGATCACCATCGTCGACCCCGCGCCCCATATGCCCATGATCGCCAGAGCCGGGAGTATCCACTCAGTGCTGTACAGCCATTCGGGGCCGGTTACTCCGAACTTGCTGAGAACATAGTTGAAGATCCCGAACTCGGGGTTGTAAATCCAGATCCACAGGGTAGCGGTAGCCACCTCCGGAACCACAGACGGCGTGTAGAAGATGGTGCGGAAGACTGATAGTCCCTTCACGTCTTGGAAGAGCAGCAGCGCAAGGGCCAATCCAACAGCCAAGCCCAGCGGCAAGCTGAGCAAGGTGAAGAACCCAGTCACCTTCAGCGATTGATAGAACAACGGGTCGTGGATCATCCGAACGTAGTTCGCAAGCCCTATCCACTGGGGAGGCCCAAACACCCGCCACTTGGTGAAGCTGATGAGGAGCGTGGCAAGTATCGGGCCGGCTGTGAATACGAGAAAACCGACGATCCATGGCGAGATGAACAAGTAGCCTTCGAGCGCCTCGCGCTTTCTTGGCGTGAGCCGGCTCACTGACTCCACCTGCTTTCCTTGGGAGGGGAGGCATGCCCGGGGCCCTTGGCCGAGCAAGGCATGCCCCCTCTCTTGTCGCTGCTACCGTCCGAACGCCTTCTCCGATTTCTTGACGGCTTCAGCCATTGCCTTCTCGGCCGTGGCTTTTCCGAGCAGAATCTGATCGAAAGCTTCTTCTAGATACTGACTGCACTTCTCCGCGTACTCGGGGGTCCTGAGGAACGCCGGGTTCTTCAGGGCATAGGCCAGCGAGTCGTAGAACACCCGGGTTACCGGGTCATTTAGGAGCCCGGTTGCCTTGATGGCTGTCTCGCTCACGGGGAAAGCCCAGCCTGCCTCGCCCTGCGTTTGCCCGCCTTCGAGGGCAAGAAACTTAAGCACTTCTATGGCTTCGGCCTTATGCTTGCTCGCGGCGGCCATCGCCCATCCGGATACGTTCATCATCGTTATGGGCTTCTTGCCCGCAGGCGCCGGGACTATGACTGCACCGTAATCATCGGCCGGCAGGCCCTTACTGGAAAGATAGCCAAGCAACCACATTCCGGAGTGGATCATCCCAAGCTTTCCGCTGGTGAACATGGCGTAGGTACCTCCCGATGCCGAGAGGAGGGAGCGCGATGGAGAGACCTTGTCCACCAGGACCATGTCGGTCAAGAACTTCATGACGGCGATGGACTCCTTTGAATCGAACACGCCCTTCATGGTCTTGCCGTCTGCCGACAGGTAGTCGCCGCCGCCCATCACAAACCAGTTCTGCCAATCGTATGGATCGCCGAACGAGAGCGCTGCGCCCCATACCTTGTCATCGACG
This sequence comes from uncultured Clostridia bacterium, assembly GCA_964478095.1. Lineage (GTDB taxonomy): Bacteria > Bacillota > DTU025 > DTU025 > DTU025 > UBA5389. The sequence continues at coordinate 8,801 of CAYZHL010000083.1, forward strand.
TGGGTAAGCTTCTGCGCTGTACTACGGAAGTCATCCCACGTCCAGCCGGGTTTGGGATACGCAACTTTGTACCTGTCGAACACTTTCTTGTTGTACCATATTACCTGGGTGGTCCAGTCCTTCGGAACACCGTAGATGTGACCCTGGTAGGAGTTCCACTCCACCAGTGAGGGGTTTATCCCGCTGAAGTCGATTGCGGTCTTCTCAAGAGGCGCCAGTCCTCCCAGTCCGGCAAGAGACGGATAGTCCCATACCAGGAAGAGGTCTGGAGGAGTGCCTGCAGCGAGGCTCGTCAGCAGCCTATCATCGTAGCCGTCGGGCATCGGCTGCAGTTCGATTTCGATATTGGGGTTAGCTGCTTCGAACTTGTCGAACACCGCTTTGGCCCATGCTGAGCCTTCGGCCGAATCCCACGTCATGGCCCTGAGTACTACAGGTTTTGGGGCTCCGATCGCGAATCCGGACGCCGTGAACACCAGGAGCAGTATTACTGCTAGACCACGCACTTTCTTCACGCTCGCATCCTCCTGTTCATCATGTGGTACGCAAGGGTAATCGCTTCGCAGCCGAGGCTATGGCGTATCAATTGCCCTTGATCACCCCCCTGTCCCGGGCGGATGGTCATTCATCCATCGCGGAAAGGCGACA
>CAYZHL010000083.1:9458-9681 GCA_964478095.1 uncultured Clostridia bacterium
ATCGCCGTGTATGTTGAAGTCATAAACTAAGTTCGGTTACACATTCTATGGGTAGGAGCAGATTCCTTCTTGTGTAGGCAATAAAATCACCTGTAGTAGCAATTTGCCGGAAACGCGCCTGCAGATAACCACCGATAGGGACTCGGGAGTTTCATGTACGTCTCGAAGGAACACTACTCCCCATTCATGCCGGCGCCCATCTCTGTAGCGCGCATGAGCTCCG
>CAYZHL010000084.1:0-743 GCA_964478095.1 uncultured Clostridia bacterium
CTTTTAATCCGGGCGTCGCGGGTTCGAATCCCGCGCGGCTCACCATTTTTATGCCCATTTAGCTGAGAAGATGATAAGCGCCGCTGGGCTTGGTTCCCAGGAGCACCGCGTCTAGTGTGCGAGTTGTGTGCGAACGTTTCATGAGCGTGCGCATAGGGACAAAGAACTCAGCTGAAGAGCATGTCTTCGAGCTTGTCGACTGCGCTCTGCTGCATGTCCGGCAGCACATGCGAGTACGTATCGAGCGTAAGCTGTATGCTGGCGTGTCCGAGCGCTTCCGACACGATCTTCGGGTGTTCGCCGGCGGCCAGCAGTAGAGTGGCATAGGTGTGGCGAAGGTCGTGTAGGCGGATGCTCTTGGAAGGCCCCGCGGCATCCAGCAGAGGTTTGAAGTGGCGATTGCTGAGATTGTGTCGGTCCATGGGATGGCCGTTTTCGGCGGCAAACACAAGATCAAGGTCCTCGTATCTGATCCCTGCCCTAAGCCTTTGCGCAGCCTGCCTGCTCCTGTGAAGTTGAAGCGCCTGAACCAATGTCGGGCCGAGCTTAATCCTTCTGCGGCTCTTTACGGTCTAGGGCTCGTCGAAGCGCCACCCTTCCTTGCCCCTAGTAAGGCTCCTATTAACCTGCAACGCCCCCCTGTTTAGGTCGACATCCTTCCACTGCAGGGCGAGAAGCTCTCCGGCCCTCATTCCAGTCGTCAAGGCCATCAAGAAGAGTGCATACCACCCGCGCTCCAACAT